>CAZLQN010000050.1:0-6127 GCA_964561735.1 Hadarchaeota archaeon (SeqCode)
AGCTCGGCATGCGCCTCCCGAAGGGCGTCGCCGCCGTGCACGGGAACCTCTACCTGACGGTCCCGGTGCATTTGGTCAG
Source organism: Hadarchaeota archaeon (SeqCode) (assembly GCA_964561735.1). GTDB lineage: Archaea > Hadarchaeota > Hadarchaeia > Hadarchaeales > Hadarchaeaceae > DYFS01. The sequence goes on from CAZLQN010000050.1 coordinate 80, forward strand.
GGGGCTCGGGCTGAAGCCGGGGGACAGGGTGAGGTGGTCGGTTAAAGGGAAAAGGCTGGTCGGGGAGAAAGAATGAAGGGGATTGACCCGGAGATAAGGGAGTATATCAGGCGGATAAACTCGTATTCAGGGGTGAGAACCCGCTGGTCGTGCGCGGGCCACGCGGTGAAAGGTGCCAAACCGGATGTGATACACCCGGGGGGAAAGTACTATCCGCCCTATGTCTCCCTCCGCTTCGCCGATCTTGAGAAATTTGAGGCCTTCATCGGGGCGATGCTCGAGAAAGTCGGGAAGGGAGTATCTTTGCTCATCCCAAGAGAAAAAGAGTGTGATGTATACGGTGATCCGTCAATATTCAAGCGATATTACCGGCGGTGGCAAACGTTGATTAAACAGCTCGAGCGTGAGAGGAAGCTCATTTTCGGCGGCGTCCTCGAGGCGTTGGAGAAGGCTCGGGGCTGAGATAATGAAAAATGTAGACTATGTAAATATTTTTAGGAAGGTTGAAGAATCCATAAAAAACAATCTCTTCGTGACTCCAGAAGAATTCGAAAAGAAGGCCGAACGTTTTAAAAATATTGACTTTAGAAGCAAAAATGTTGATGAAATATTTTGGGTTTTAACGTGCGTGGTATTTTATTCTGGCATCAGGGCCAACATGATAGAGCAAAAATTGGCTAAAATAGAAAAAAATCTTTACGGTCTGAAAAGGTTAATGAATCTATCCGATGATGGAAAATTGAGCATAAAAAAGGATGTCGGGTTCCCCCGTAAATGCGACTATTGTTTTGAGAATGCCAATGAATTCAGTGATTTAATGAACAAATTCGGTTCATTCACAAGGTATGTTGAATCGTTTGGCATATCTGATTTAGAACCCGACGAGAGCAAGCTAAATTTGTTAAGAGAGGACTTGAAACGGAGATTTAAGGGTTTAGGGCCAAGAACTGTGAATCATTTTTTGGCCGATTTGGGGTTTAAGAATGTTCTGAAACCCGATCGTGTAATTTGTAGGATTTTTCATAGGCTTGGATTGATTGACTCGGACAAAGATATTAACGGTGCAATACGCGAAGGACGTAATTTTGCAGCGGCGACAGGAAACCCGATTCGATATATTGATATTATTTTTGTGAAATATGGCCAAATTGGCAAATCAGATGTTTTAGGAACACGCGATGGGATATGTCTTGAAAGAGAACCAAAGTGTTCGAAGTGTGGAGTCACATGTTTTTGTAACTACTTTAAGGAAAAAAATCGGGATGTTTGGCGGAGGGCAGGAAATCGCGGAGGAAATCTTGGAGCGAGAGAGGGAGATGATTGAGTTTGAAATCGAGAGGCTTCACCAACGGCTGGCTGAGCTGGAGGAAGTCGGGGTAGGCCCGTGAACTACGAGGGGCTCAAGAAGCTTGCCAAACAGGCGGACCGCGCCAAGGGGGAGGAGCGCAAGCTGTGGATTGTAAAAACCATCCACCTTCCATACCTTGAAATGGAATACCCGGAGGGAGAGTTTCCGGAGCGTTACTTTCCTGGTCACTTTCCTAAGTTTCTGAAAAACGTAGTGCCTCTTTATGGAGAGATGTGGACCCAAATTAGGAGAAGACTCAACCAAGTGCTAAAGCGTACGGATCCGAACACAATAAAGCTGTACGCGGAAGGCCACTGTGCTCCGCCCGATATAAAGCGCCTAGAAAAAGAAAAAGCGCTGGATCCGACATCGTGTACCCTGAAAATCCTTGTTTCTAGGGGTGCGAAGCTCCAGATTACCGAAAATCTGGCCGCATATCGTAAATTCCCGAAATTCACGAGGAAAAGGGGCATGAGAACGCGTGACATGGCCATGGCAAAAAACATAGATTCAACACTTGACCTCGGTGAAACGGGCATACTTTTCGTAGGAGCTAATCATGATGTCGAACGCTTTTTACCGAAAGATATTTCCGTTAAGTACATTTGGCCTAAGAGGATCATCAAGCGTATCGAACTCGCAGATGCCCGCATAATTTATGGAATTATGCGTGAGCGCTTCGGAGAGGAAGGAGTACGGAGATTTAAGGCGGCTCTGAGGGGCTGATAAAAAATCTCCCGAAGCTCGACCCGTTCGAGGGGTTCGGTGAGGGGGCGGTACAACACGTATAAAACAGCAATTCCTAAATGTGTTGGGGCACTTTGTTAATCAAGACGGGGGTAGGCATCGGTGGGTTTCAAAAAGCGAGGAAGGTACTCCTCCGAACTTGACGACGCGCTTATCGATTTGTGTACACACATGTTGGAGAAGGATGATTGGTGCTCACAATATGAGCTTACAGATGAGATATTTAGGGGACAAAGAAAGCTGCTTTTGCCTCGCATGAATGTGCTAATAAAGAGAGGTCTAGCGAAACTTCGACGCGAAGGGGACAGTTTGCATTACCGTTTGTATTATAAGCTCACCGAAAAAGGAAAACTATTCGCCCAAAAGATGGGGCCAATTCGGCGTGAATTTTTTCCCGCTCGAGAATGAAGACTTTAATCAGAAACCCACACAACCGAGTAGCCCTCTGGCTTTCTCTCTTCTTTCAAGAGGTCGAATGCCCGGTTCTTTACCCGGTTTTCCTTCTTTTTGACAAATGCCAAAGCGGATTTGGAAAAACCAGCGGTGGAAACCGCGGCCATTGTGTGTACCCCAGACTTGGTTTTGTTTATTACATCAATGACCCCCCCTCTGAACTCCGCCAGCTTCTTCCCGTCGACCTCCCCCTCGAATCGCTTCACGAAGATGCTACCCATCTTTTTCTTCATCAGTTTCCCGTCCACGTAAACGTCAAAGTGGTGACGGCTTCTTTTACCTTCGACCTCAACGTTCAAGAGGGAGTCAAGTTTTTTACGACTTTTTAGGTAAGGCTTAAGGCTCTCGCCAGCTTCTGTGAAAAATCCGAGCAAGTGCCTGAGAGCCCGCTCCTGCGGCGACCTGCCGACCGGCGCATGCGTTTCGAACCAGTACGTGTATGAAAACACGAAAAAAGCCGCGCTTTGTTTTTCCAGAGTTCTCGACGTTCTCCAAAACTCATAGAAATAAGCGGTTGCAGTGCCAAACAGCATCGCCATTCCCAGCACACAGAGCGCTAGCGAGTCAAAATAGACCGCTACGAAAGTAATGCCGATTCCTATGAACAGCACAGGAATCATGAGCCGTAACCTATAGATAATCGTCAGCAGATCTCTCACGAGCTTGATTGCTCTCTCAGATTCAGCTCCCTGTGGCATACGATCCCACTGAAACCCCTTTCATGCAGCTTTTTAAGGATTAGGGGAACTTTTTCCTCGGGGAAATTCCTCCCCGAAATGGCATAACGCCAGAATTTTTAGTATTTGTTGGGGGGCAAATTGTACTCGAATAAAAGATCGGATGCCGCGGGGAAGCGGGAGAGGAAAAAGTACTTCACCTTTGAGTACAGCACCGTCAAGCTGTTTGAATACATGAGAAACAACAAGGATCTCGGGCCCTTTAGCGTGAGGAAGCTCCTGAAGTTCAGGGAGGTACACGTACAAAGGCGGGACAGGCTTCGCCAAAGTCTGTGCCTGCTCATCGATTTGGGATGGGTCAGACCCGTGCCGGGAAACCCAACCCTCTACGAAGTGACCGAGCGGGGAGAAATTGCATACCCTTTGGCAAGGAGATTCCTAGAGTTCTCCGTTGACCTCAGGTTCGGGAAGCGACGACCCTCGACCCTCCACCCATCTGAAGATGACGCCATGTTCTCGAGGGAGGGGTGAACTTTGTTCACACATGCCAACTTTTTTCCGCCGAAGCTTATCCGTAAGGTTCACAGAAAAATAAAAAGAGGTGAGAAAAAATGACGAAGTTCGTCGTAAGGAAGCTCGGCAGCCGTGGCGATACATGCGTCGCTGTTGCCGAAGAGGAACTGGCGGACCACCTCAGGCCCGAATTCAAGCAGGGGTTCTCGGCCGCCCTGCGGGCAGAGGGGTTCTCGCGGTTCGTGGGCAGCGACCTCGAGCAGGTGATGGCGGCGGTGCAAGGCGAGGTGGCTAAGGGCGTTGAGGAGATGGAGGTGCTCCTGATACCGCGGGTGGCGGGAGGTTGACCCGCGGCATTGGTGGTCGCGACGGAACAAAATTCGGGCCGGGAAGGGGGCGCGCGGGCGCCGGGGAAATCCACATCGTATGCACGGAGAGATGTGCTTTCATAGTCCCAGCCAACAAACTCGGGGACGCGCTGAAGATGACCGAGCCCGAGTTCTTCAGGAGTGACTGGCCCGATGCCTTGGACCTGCGCGACATCCTCCGCGAGCTGTGCCTGTTCTGGCCAAGTGCCGACCTAGAAGTGTTCATCCACTGCGTCAAAACACCTGCCCGCTCGACGCGGTTGGGAACGCTGCAGCTGAGGGGGCCCCGGGTTCTTTTCAATGGCGTGGAGCTGAGCGAGGAAGGTTTCGAGATAGATCCAGACGACAAGGCGCTGGATAGGTGGCTGGACGCGTGTTTAAACAGGGCGTGGGAGGACTGGAGCTTTGACCGAGATCAGGCCACGGAACTCGCCAGGCTGATAGCGACCGACATGCGCGAGGCCGAGCGGAAGTCCCTGGAGACCCTCAGGCGCACGCTGGGGGACGAGCTCGCCGATCGGCTGCTCAGGGAAAAACAAATCGCCGTCAGGTCGAGAAATGGCGGGGAGTACACGATCACAGATTCCGGAAAGGTCTTCGAGACTTCGAGCAGGGCCTACGTCTGCGTGGAGGTGGCCGGCGGGGGTCGGCTGCCGAAGTACGACCGCGTGCTGGCGAAGTACCTGGTCATCCGCGACCACCCCGAGCAAATCGAGACGCTTGGCGAGACGAGAGAAGTGGGCACCGTGCAAAGGCGGCCGGGGCGAAGTTGGGGTAAGGATTGACGGTCTTTTCGGTGGTCGAGATGAAACAAAATTCGTGTCAAGAAGAGGGCGCGCGTGCGCTGGGCTCCGGAAAAATCCATATTGTGCGCACGGAGAAACGTGCCTTTGTGGTCCCGGCTCGCGAATTTGAGGAAGCGCTGAGGATGAGCAGCACGGGGCTCGAGTTCTCCGGGCGCTGGCCAGATGTCTCACCTTACCTGCCCAACTTCCTCCTCCCCCTGTGCATGTTCGGGGTGGATTTCGACCTGGAAGTTTTAATCCACTGCCTGAAAACGCCGCCGCGCTCGACGCGGTTGGGAACGCTGCAACTGAGAGGGGGTCGGATCCTCTTCAACGGCGTGGAGCTGAGCGAGGACGTTTTCGAGCAGGGCGAAAAAACGCTGTGGAAGTGGCTGGACACGTGCATGGACAGGGCATGGGAAGACTGGACTTTTGACCAAGAACGGGCCACGGAACTCGCCAGGCTGGTAGAGGCCGACCTTCGCGAGGCCGAGCGGAGGTCCCTAGAAACCCTCAGGCGCACGCTCGGGGACGAGGTCGTCAATCAACTGCTCAGGGAAAGACGAATCACCGTCAGGTCGAGAAATGGCGGGGAGTACACGATCACGGATTCCGGGTGGGTATTGACTTCGAGCGGGCGGCACGTTTGCGTGGAGGTGGCTGGCGAGGGTCGGCTGCCGAGGTACGACGTCGTGCTCGCGAAGTACCTCGTCATCCGCGACCACCCGGAGCAAATCGAAACGCTTGGCGAGACGAGCCCCCTCGAGAGGGAGAGGGAGCGCCTTCGGGGGGAGATTGCAGCACTCCAGGCTGAGCTGGCCACGCTCAAGGGGCGCCTGGCCATGCTGGGTGGGTAGCGGAGGTGATGTTGTGCGGAGAACAAGACGAAAAAGAACAGGGTTTGATAAAAAAATCGCGCGGGTAGAGAAAGAGATCTGCCGCCTCGCCGAACACAGAAGAGACCTGGAATCGGCGGCGTGGGGCGCGGCCAGGAAGAAGGAGCGCGGGGATTTTATTTTTTTTCTTGTAGGTCTCGAGAGGACGCACAGAAAGCTGGCGATGCTCGAGGCCGAGCTGCATTCCCTTGAGGTGAGGCGGGAGAAGGAGAGAGCGCTCGAGGAGAGGAAAGTTTCCGGGGCGGCAAGTCCCAAAGGGGT
>CAZLQN010000051.1:0-6112 GCA_964561735.1 Hadarchaeota archaeon (SeqCode)
TCTCGTGGACCAGCTATGCTATCGGTCGTCAGCTCGTAGACCATGCCCCATAGGGTGTGACAAAATTCCTCATTGGTAGCTACTTGGCCTACCTTCGCATATATCGCGTCTCTCACCTTCCTTTCAATTTCGGAGCCAAGCTCGGCAAAACTCGCATTCGAGGAGATACCCAATTCACCGATCAATTCTCTACATTCGGATAGGTTACCGGACAGGTTTGGAAGGTACGGTCGTATGCACAGTCGTAGACATTCCATGACTGGCGAAAGCTCTCGTCCAACCAACTTCAAACCATCGTTTGTCCTTATCAGGCCAAAATCGATCGCTCTTTTCACCAGCACTTCGTTCACCCCAGTGAAACCCGAAAAAAATTCTTGGCGGTCACCGAGCGCACCGACGATCGCCAGCCCAATGAGCGACCTGAAATTTTTGTCTATGTTTTCTACCACTGAATATGTAGTGCCAGCTGCCCCGACGTCTTTTGCTCCATTCAGACCGCATGCGTGCGGGTTGAGGTAGGCGATGTTCGAAAGCTCTGGAAATTCTCCAGGGTGGTGATCGAGTATCAAAACATCGCGTCCCGCCCCGAGTATGAACTTGTGTATAGCGGCTATCTGCCCGCTTCCTTGATCCATAAAAACAAACAGGTCGTAATCTTCCTTGCCGAGCTCGGCTATCTCCTCAGGCTTAAGCGGTCTGGTGAACTTTATGTGGAATGGAACGTTGTAGCTGCAAAGACACCGCGCCAAGATTGCGCCGGCCGCTATGCCATCTGAATCTGTGTGAGTTATCACTTTGACCCGGCTATCGCCTGTAAGATGTTTTTTTAGGAATGCCGAAGCTGTCTCCGATGCCCGTTGGAACCTTCGGATTTCGGCACGACCCATGCTGGAACCTCCTCGATTGACTTCATACAATCATCTCCCTACATTAATTTCAACAATTTTTTCTCTCGATTTTTCGCCCTTGATTATTTTGACGTCACCCCTTTTTACCTCAAAAAACTCTGCTAAGAGTTTAATCACAGCTTTGTTCGCCTTACCTCTAGTAGGTGGAGAGGTTACATAGACTTTGAGTCTCTCTCCTCCCTCGAAAACTTTATTTTTCCCCGCATTTGGAACCACTTTTATTTTTATTCTTTTCATGTCAAAGACCTGATTGTTTTCATGCTTCTCGTTGTCACATAAATCCTCCTCCCAAAATATGATGAGAGAATCTTCTCCAGTTTTGAGCCAACAGTCGCGTAGTGTGTGCCGCTCTTTTTGAAAATGATGTTATCTACATTAACAATTCTTAGTATCTTCAGATTTTGATTTTCAACTTTTTTGCATATTTCAAGCATTTTCTTTTGTGTTATCCTTGCATTCTTGTAAATGTTGATTCCCCTCACAAATACGATGCCCTCATCCCATTTTTGTCCCATGGAACTCACTAGTACATATGTATTTAGTGATTTCAAGCAGTGGGTTTAGAATTATCTATAACCAATAAATCTCCATTTCCCATCCAAAAGTAGGTTTCATCCCACCACATCGGGACCTACGAATTTCCGCGCGGCCCACATTTTGCACCTTTCTAACGTATCAGTAGGGCGGCCCTCTCCGGCTCGTACCGCCAGCCCTCCGGCAACTTTCCGTTCTTGACGTAATATTTCGCCAACTTTTGAATTCTGGCCTCGACTACCCCGAGAGATCGTCTCGATGATTGATCTTTTTTGTTTTTCTCTAAGTGCTTGTGCAACATGACCGCTTTCCTTATCAAACCCGTCAAATCCTCTGGTAAGCTTGGCCCTACGCCACGAGCAGATAAAATCTGGGCGATGCTCTTGCCAGTGGCCTGCTTCACGTTGGGTACGCCGTGCTGGTCGCGCAATATTATTCCTATCTCGCTCGGGTAGCGACCTTCCTTGGCGAGTTTCAACACGAGCTCTTCGATATCTTGCCCAGAAAGCCCAGACGACCTAGCCGCAGACCTTTGATACTCGGCCATTTTTTACCCTCAACATCAAACCGTTTTCCTTTGTACGTACCACTTAAGAAACTTTCTCATAGATTTTACACGATGGGAATACTTGTTTTTCTCGATGGTCGGCATCTCTGCGAATGTTCTGCCATCACCACGTTCTGGTGTGAAAATTGGGTCGAACCCAAAGCCCTGCGAACCCTTTGGCTTGGTTGTGATGCTTCCGTACACCTTGCCGCTAAAGATGCGAAGTGTTGTCTTGGGCTCACAGTAACTGATAGCAGAGCGGAACTCCGCACGCCTATCTTTTACACCCGCCATTAGCTTTAACAGACCTTCTTTACTTATCGTACGGAACACATAATTCGAGTACGGCCCGGGGAAACCTCGAAATGCTCGCACGAACAACCCCGCGTCTTCGACGAAACATGGCTTGCCCAAGATCCTGCAAGCTTCCTTAGCGCTGAAGCTAGCAATATCTTCAAGATCATCCGCCTGGATCTCATCGCATTGAACATCACACATCTTAAGCTTCACGCCGTGCTTCGCTGCAATCGCTCTTACTTCCTTAAACTTGTGATGGTTGCTCGTGGCGAAGATCAGTGCCATGCTCGTTCCTCCTTCGGTATGTAGCGCCCCCTCTTCTCAATCTCCTCAACGCGCTTTATAACCTCGCGCGCGCCCTTGCCAAACTCTCGCGTATAGCTGGCGATAACAGCACGATAGGCCTCGTCTGTCACCTTGAAATGGATGCTCTGCAACGCACGCTTAAGTAGGTGCAGGTCGACGCCCTTGGCTTCGAGCGATGGGTTGTATTCGCCAAGCCCGAAGTCGACGAAGTAAACCTTACCGTCACGCGTCAGAATCATGTTCGATGTCGTGAGGTCACCGTGAATTATTCCCGCTCGATGGAGGCGGGCCACCTGCCTGCCGATCACATTGCAAAGCCTGCGCCTAGCCTCAGGCCTCAATTTGTCCAATATCAACTTGACTTGCCTACCATCGACGAACTCCATTACGATGCGCATGCCCACGCGATCTACCTCATAAACAATGGGCGTCGGGACCTCCGCAAGCTTGGCATCCGCGAAGAGCTTAGCCTCGAGCGTCGTGCGGCTTGAACGCAGCTGCTCGTCCAGCTCTGAAACACGGTAGCTCTTTTTTATGCGGTACTTGACTATGACTTTGCCCTCGCCGGCGGTATGAAGTATCCTTGAAAAATTTTCAAGGTAAAGGTTCGCCTCTGCACCCTTTTTTATCAACGCCATACCACATCCACCTCATCCGTACGAAATCTTTGACGGACTTGAGTTTGAGCCAAGCTATGCCTAACACCATGTTTGTGCATCAATAGTCCTGTCCATGCTATCATGACCCCATTGTCGGCGCAGAGCTCCATCGGTGGCACGTAAAACTTCGCTCCGCGCTCTTTCGCCATCAACTCGAGCATCTCTCTGAGCCTAGAATTTGCTGCAACGCCACCTGTCAACATGATTTCTCGCTTCTCGGTGTGTGCAACAGCTCGCTCGGTGACTTCGACGAGCGCGGCAAAAGCTGTCTCCTGCAAGCTGTAACAAAGATCGCGCAAGTCAGCACCTGCGCTACGCCTACGAACGGCCTCCGTCATCAACCCTGAAAATGAGAGATCCATGCCCTTGACGACATAGGGCAGATGGATGTAATGCTTGCCCTCACGAGCTAAACGTTCGACGTTCGGGCCACCTGGATGCTGAATGCCGACCTCCCGAGCGAAAACATCGAGGCAGTTGCCGACCGGGATGTCAAGCGTCTCTCCGAAAACACGATAACGTCCCGCATCGAACGCGATGACTTGGGTGTTGCCTCCGCTCACATAGAGCGTCACAGGATCTCTAACTTTCTTTGTCAAACGGCCGATCTCCACATGAGCGATGCAGTGGTTTACGCCGATGATTGGCACATGGAGCCAAGCTGCTATCGCTCGAGCTGCAGTTGCCGCTGTTCGAAGACATGGGCCAAGCCCAGGACCAAGAGAAAACGCGATTAGGCCGACATCTTCTAGGCCAACTTTCGCTTTCTTAAGTGCTCCGTCCAAAGTCGTACGCGCATTTGTCGCATGAAACTGTGCTGCATCTCGAGGATGGATGCCCCCTTCCTCCGGCACATAGGTTCTTGAAATATTCGCCAAGATCTTCCCATTTGAGCCAACGATACCAACTCCGAAGGTGTGCGCAGTACCTTCGATACCTAAACACAACATCCATGAACCCAAAACAATTCCTTCCGTGAACTCTTAAAGCGATTGAGGAAGTCAAAAATAGCTGCCGCTATACCAGCGAGAATGCCAAAGCCAAGAGTAAAAGAAGCTTTACTCGGTAACGACTTCAGCTATTGCAAATCTTTGCCGCAGTTCCTTTATGCGGATTTTTACTTCATCCCCGACGTTGACGCCGGGCACGAAGACCACGAAGCCCTGCACGCGAGCTAGTCCATCGCCGCTCTTTCCCTTGCCCTCTATCTTGACGGTATGGACGTCGCCAACGTTTACGGGCGCCGGTGGCCCTCTTGTACCTCTTTGTCTGTACACTTCTCCAACTCCTGTTTTATGTCTAAACGAACACTCTTAAATATTGCTTCCACGCAACTTGCCGCCGACTTTAAAAGTGATTTTGTACATTTATTAATGGCGAATGCATGTTCTTCAAAAGGATTTTTGGTAGGAATAAGCCCAAAGAGTTAAAAATTGAAAGTGTGTCCATCGAGGCCCTTCGAGAGCGGATAGACGCGCTCAAAATGGAAAAGTTAGCAGCTGCCCAACCAAAACTAACCACTGATTTCAACAAAATCGTTGAAAAGAGAGAGCGCATACTCTCCGGATTAAAAAACTTGGCTGCGGCTGAGCTGACAGAGGAAGTTCACGCTGGGCTGTATAAGGCAGTGGATGAAGCAAGACGGCTTTTTATTGATAAGCTGACACGCGCGCTCCAAAGTATTAGGCCACCGAACACGACTACTTCCTCTGACCTAATCGCCTTCGACAGTTCTCTGACGAGAGCCGTCAACCTCATGACAGACGCTATCGCCGCCCATTACTACTACATCGCGAGATTATTCGCACAGCACCTGCACATAATAAAATCATACTTACGGGAGTCGCAAAATTTTGCTAAAGATATACACATAATCGTAGAAAAGACTCTCTCCGAGATTCGTTCGTTAGAAGATGTTTCCTCAAAAATAGTTCTACACATCGATCTCATTAAACAAAGCGAGAATTTGCGCACAAACATTGCGCCGTTGGAGCAACGCGCCACCGATTTAGAGGGACTCGTAAACGCTGAAAGGGCCCAACTAGCTCAGCTCATAGATGACAAGGAATTCAAGCAGCTCGAATGTTCCCAACAAGAGCTCAAGCAAATTGAGCATGAATTCTCTCAGGCTAAAACTGTTGCCGCACACACGATCCTCAATTTCAGCAGACCGCTTAGAAAGATGAGGAAGCTGGTGACAGATGGTGAGTATCGGATGGATGGAGAAACCGCGAAAATTCTTGATATTTGTATCGAAAATCCGATCGACATTTTTCAATCTGACGAAAAACTCGCAGCAACGGCAGTGCTCTTGAGTAAGATGATAGAACTAATAGAAAAAGACAAAATAAGCTTGGAAACTCGCGAGCATAAAAAGAGGGTCGAGGATGCTCGCTCCGTTATCGAGAACAAGACGCTGATAGAGCTCAAAGAAAATATAGAACAGCTAAACTCTAGAAAGCGAGCCTTGGATGATTTCCATCAAAAATCACCTCTCCTAAAGAAAAAAACAGAATTAGAACATGCGCTCGAGAGACATACATTAGATTTGGAACACGTGAAGAAGTCTCTAGAAGAACTTCGCCGCGACTTGCAAAGAAGCGATGAAGAGATAAACAGAAACAAAAACGAGTTGGAAGAAACCGCATCCAAAGTTATCAGCACGGCGGTGAAGATCACTTCTTAAAATCCGTGTACCCACACTTGCCGCATGCCAAACGATCGTCGTGCTCCGCCATGAATACTCCTGGACCGCAGCGCGGACAGCTCTGCTTGAGGTGTGTCAATTTGTCCCCTTCTACCTTGTAAAATTTAGACTTCGCAGTTTCTCCTTTAGCCACCTTTCCCTTAGCCACCTTTGC
>CAZLQN010000052.1:0-6110 GCA_964561735.1 Hadarchaeota archaeon (SeqCode)
GAGTTTCTCTTTTATACCAAACCTCGCGCCGCACTCTATGCACTCGTAACGCATGAAATTCCCAATCTTAATTCAAGAGACGTGGTAAATAGCTTCGGGAAATTAGGCCGGAAAATTCAGCATGTTTTCTCCTTATAAACCCCCTTCGACCAATACAGCGGCGGGAAAAATGAGTTGGAAATACGAGAAGGGCGAGGCAAGGCGGGAGCCTCGTTTGGAAGTTACTACATGTTGGGACTACCCAACTCAAAGTTACGGCAAAACTCCAAAAGGAGATAATAAATTCAACGGCGTGACTCCTGCATTTATCATTTGGAACCTTGTCCAGAGGTACACTAAACCGGGGGATCTAGTAGTAGATTGCATGGCAGGGAGTGGTACAACCATTGACGTGGCAAAGGAGGAGGGGCGCAGGGTAATAGGCTACGATATCGCGCCTCGCAGAAACGATATAGTTCAAAAGGACGCCAGACATTTACCGATACCCGAAAATAGTGTTGATCTGCATTTCGTCGACTCGCCTTATTCGGACAACATTTGGTATTCCGACCACCCTGATTGCATAGGTAAAATATCGTGTGAAGATCCTCGTTTCTTTACAGAACTAGAAGAAGTTGCTAAAGAATTACATAGAACCCTTAAGCATGGAAAAGTGCTGGGCTGGATAATAGCAGACCAAAATAAAGGAGGGAGATTTACCCCCGTTGGGTTTAAACTTTACAATATATTATGCAAGTATTTCGAGACCGTCGAGATTGTTTCTATAGTTATACACGGTCAAAGATCAAACACACCTTCATGGGAATCCAAAGCTATTAAGTACAATTTCTTTTTACGCGGATTTAGATATTTGTTTATAATGAGAAAACCGTGACCATAACTTTAGTGCCCCATAATAGCTCTGCGTATTATGTTGAAATCCTCCTCTGTTATCCGGATTATAGAAACCTGGAGGTACTGACTCCATGTTCTGCCTTTGTCTGCAATAAATGTTATGTCATCGATTAAATTAGGCCTATTCCATTGGGCGTTGTTCCCACTTTCTTCGGTTGAAAATGAAATCTGTGGGGGATTTCTACTTTCATGGATTATTCTAAATTTAATTCTATAAGGAAACAGAAATCTATTTTTGCCTTTTGTCCAACCAATATCTTCTTCACTATAAAAGTGCTCACCCACGAACTCGACCACAGCAACGAATTTTCCGCCATGATTGTAAACTATTGTTTTATCTCCTGCTTTCAAGAACTTTTCTAGAGTTACAAAATATCGTGCGTCCATGCCCCAGACATTATTTGCTTTGCATATTTCCCAATTTTCAGCTGATGTCGAAAGACACCAATACCTCGTATTTATCACCTTCTTATTCTCATTACCTCCGGAGATGGACTTTATCCGGCGGAGATTTATAACTAAGCTCGGATATTTTGTAATGTGATATGTATGCAATTTACAAAGGAAAGCGTGATCGAGAAACTACGGCAAATCAGGGAAAAGGGCTGGATTCCAAGCGGTCGGTCAAGAAGTAACGTTGGCGCTGTCGGTAACACTCTTGAAGATCTATTCGGGATCGAAGAGAACAACTTACCCCTCGCAAACGCGGGGCAATGGGAATTAAAATCGCAACGACGCGGTACATCTTCCCTTACAACGTTGTTCCATTTTGAACCGTCGCCGCGGAGAGCAGGAATTGTTCCTAAAATACTTTTGCCGTTGTACGGGTGGGCTCACAAAGAAGCGGGTAAAAAATATCCCTCCACGGAAATGAGCTTCAGGTCCACTACCCCGGGAGATAGATTTACCGATCGTGGATTCAAGGTGGAGGTCGATAGAACTGAAAACAGAGTAAAATTCAATTTTGACGCTAGCAAGGTTGATAAAAGCAAGCATTTCGCATGGCTATCTAGTGTTCAGCAGCGCGTTGGGTTAGGACAAATCAGTCCTCAGCCGTATTGGGAATTTGACGATCTCAGACGTAAAGTAGAAACAAAAATTAAAAACGCTTTTTACGTTCTCGCTGAATGCCGTAAAGAAAACAAAAAAGAATACTTTCACTATAATGAAGCATGGATGCTGGAGCATGCCGATTTCAACAAATTCTTAAATGAGATCGAAAACGGCACGATTTTGATAGATTTTGATGCGCGGACGGGCCATAACCATGGTACAAAATTCAGGATATATCAAGGAGCATCGGTTAAAATTTATGCTCGTTCCAAAAAAATTATGTAATTACCGGTCGTTGCTAGCCGGAGGTTTCCAAAAATCTAGAAGGTACTCAAAGGTTGTACCCATGGTAATGTAATTAGACGGCCAGCCAAAGATGCCTATTCTATTCACGAGGTTGTTACGGTTCCAGATAATGGTGTTTCTGAGTTCGAAACCTGCATCTAACATTGCGTGATAGACGTATATGTGAATGGGGATCCTCCTTCCATACTTTACGTCTCGCCACCACATGTCAGGGACATTTATTACATTATGGGCTTTTGGCTTCATCAAGGGCAGGACCTTTTTGTAAATTTCTGTAATGGCCTTGGCGTAGCCTTCAATCTCCAAAGTGCCAAGATCGCGGGGGTCTTGGCTATACTGTTCTACACGGAGAAACTGCTTGTTCCGTCTCAAGTCCCCTCTACGGCTCTTGTTTAGCCTTGGACGGTTTAGAAGGTTAGCGTAAGGGGGGGACGTGAAGACTAATTTAATAGTTTCAGGCTCAAGATACTGATCTATGTTTCTGGCATCATCTGCAATCGCGATTTGTTGTGTATCTCCAGTTGAAGTGTTTTGTGCGAGTCGTTCCTTGCTAACTTTTATGTATTTTGGATTGAGGTCGAAGCCTACTGCGTTTCTTTTTAGCTCCCTTGCAGCCACGAGAGTGGTCCCCACCCCCACAAAGGGATCGAGCACAAGTTCTCCCTCGTGAGTGAAAAGTTCTACGGCTTTTTTAGCCATCCCGATAGGAAAGACGGCTGGGTGGATGTTCTTGTCGCGTATGTCCCTCGATTCGTAAAAGAACTCCCAAACACCTATCTGGGCCTTTATCCATTCTTTAGCAGTCATACAATTAATGTGACTTGGCTTGCAATCACAGAGCTTTTCATGCCCAATAGATAGTTTTCTCGCCATCATAATGGCTCCCGCACCATTTCACCCAAGGGTCCTTCTAGTGATTCTAATACTTTTTTCATAAAGTTTCCCCAAGACATTTTTCCTGCAACCCAAAGAAATGCGTCATCTGTTCTGTATCTCAGTAACTTGAGAAACTTCTGCCAGGTAAATCCCTTTTTTCCTAGTTCTTCTTTCCACGCGCCCCACAGATATTGGGGGATTCTATTTCCATACCAAACGGCTAACGAGTTCCAATCAATTTTGTTATTAGAGCCTAGCCTACCTCTAAGCTCGAGAATCTGCTTCTTGATTTCTACTGGCTCATCCGGCGGGTCCAACCCCATACCACATACCCGTAAGTACTAAGTATTTATTGTATTTAAATATGCCTGAATCCCTAGTGCCCAGACTCCTAGCCACCAAGCGAGCGGTGAATGTCTATAAGATCCCCAAGGAGAGCGCTCGATGTCTCCCGCGGGCCGGCACCAAAGCCCGTTATCGTGACCTCGCGTGCAAGATCTGTTTCAAAGGTGACGGCGTTCAATGTGCCCCCTACGGCAAGCGGATGACCAAGCGGCACAAGCCTCGGTCCGACCTCGAGCAAATCACGCTTCGCGACACCAATTAACTTTATCGTGTATCCGGCCTCTTGGGCAAGACGGATTGCCTCGGGACGGATGCGCCTAATCCCGGCAACTTTGACATCTTTTAACTTTGCGTCCATCCCCAATATCGCGTTAGCCAGGATCGTGATTTTAGAAGCTGTATCTGTCCCCTCTATATCGAGCGTTGGGTCCTTCTCAGCTATGCCCAGTTCCTGCGCCTCTCGAAGCACCACGTCGAACGGGGCCCCTTCCTTGCTCATCCGCGTCAGGATGTAGTTCGTCGTGCCGTTCAAGACCCCCCGAATCGCATGCACTTCGTTTGCGGCGAGAAGCTTTTTTGCGAGGCCTATGACCGGGGTGGCGCCACCGACGGATGCTGAGTATCTGAACTCCACTCCCTGCCGCCTCGCAAGTCGATCGAGCTCCCTGAAAGCCACCACAAGCGGCCCCTTGTTGGAGGTTACCACGTGGCGACCTGCGAGCATCGCTTTTTTTATGTGAGTCAGCCCGGGCTCTCCTGTTTTGATGTTGGTGGGCGTGAGTTCGAAGACGATGTCCGCGTTCACTTTTTCGATCACGTCCAGCGCGAGCTTTCCTTTTTTCGCTTTAGGATAGGCGGTCACCGCGCCGCGTTTTTCTGCCAGCTTCAGCAATTTTTTGAGGTCGAGGCCATCTTCATCTATCGCGGCGCCGTACTCATCAACCGCTGCTATCACGCGCGGCGTTAGCCCATAATTCCTCAAAAATTTAGCCTTCTCTAAAAGCACCCTGCTGAATCCGCGCCCAAGATTTCCGAATCCTATCAGAGCCAGCTTCATCATCGTTCACCTAACAATTTGATCATCAACAGCTTCTTTTTGGCTGCAATTTCACCTAGTTTCAGGAGGGCTGCCTTTGCACGAGCGTCATCTGCCGCCGCTATTGTAACTCTTGCTGCAGACTCCTCACCAACGGCCCCCATCGCCAAGCTGAGGTCCGAAACCATGACGCCCTTCAACGCGTTCAGGCGGTCTATCGTGTCACGCACATCTGTATGGATGATGTGGCCTACGAGCAGAATCGTGCTTTTTACCATGCCCTCGCGTTCACCAATCTGGATTATGTGGATGCCCATCTTGCGTAGGGTCGCTACTATCCTGTTGAGCTTTGCTCGCTCATCCACTTCAAAAATGACGGTGACTGGGATTCGCCCCAAGGGGGTCTTGCGCTCGCGCTGGTGGAGGACGCTCTGGATGTTGCCTCCGAACCTCGAGATCGGTTCTAGGACCTTCACGAGTTGCCCCGGTACATCTCCAAGTTCCATCTCCAAACGTGCACGCATATGGTCACCTTCTCTTCAGGATTCTGACACCTCGCCCCGGAGAAGTGATAAGCGTATCAGATTTTAATCCTGCGCCTTTGAACGCCCTGCACATGGCGGTTGCCACTTTCTCAGCATTCGCGCGGGGCCCTACTATCGCGAAGACAGCCGGCCCGGAACCCGCCATTGCCGCCCCGAGGGCCCCCGCTTCTATCGCGGCGCGTTTCACCTTTGAAAATCCCGGTATGAGTGAGGCTCGAACGGGCTCCGCGATGCTGTCGACCATGCACCTGCCAAACATCGCGAGGTTTTTCACCTTCAAAGCGGCTACCATCGTGCTCGCCCTGCCAACGTTCGCGACTGCACTTTGAACTGGCACTTTTTTTGGCAAAATTTCTCTGGCCTTTTTCGTTGACACCTCAATTGCCGGCTGAGCGACCACTATTTTCACCCGCGGCGGATCAAGGGCAATGTATTCAAAAGGTTTGATCGATGCTACGATTGTAAAGCCGCCCGCGATAGCAGGAGTGACGTTGTCGTAGTGGATGCTTCCGGCGATTTTTCCCTCTGCGAACGCCGCCGCTTCTATGAGTTTATTCACGGGTAGCCCGCCGTCGAAAATTTCATTCGCAATCACTGCCCCCGCCGCCGCACAAGCCCCGCTGCTGCCCATGCCTCCGCCTGGTTTGATGCCTTTCTTTATTTTGAGCTCCAATCCTCCGTCACACCCCAAGATATCCATCACCCTTGCCGCGGCTATGCCAACAACATTCTTTTTTGGATCGCGGGACAAATCGGCTGAACCGACCCCGGTAATGCTCGTTATCTTTATTCCTGATTTTGAAATGCTGCCCTCAACGACATCCGCGGGTTTTGACAGGGCCAGCCCAAAAACGTCGAAACCTGGGCCGAGGTTGGCGATTGTTGCCGGGGCCCGAACTACCACGCGCGAAACCATTATCTTACCCCTGGTTGAGGCAACCGTCTGCGGCGCGGCACCTTGATCACCAGCATTCCTTCTTTGACCTCGTAGTGAAGTTCCCTTGGTACGGCATCCGGAGGTAACTCGAATGTTGCGAAATACGCCTCGCCGGTTG
>CAZLQN010000053.1:0-6042 GCA_964561735.1 Hadarchaeota archaeon (SeqCode)
TTTTAATCTCAGAACCACGTTTGGCGACATTTTCTCCCGGCGAGACAGCACGACAAACTTCCACAATGTCATCTCGTTGCACCGCGTGCTCAATCATCACGACGGCGCTCGCTCCAGCTGGAATCGGCGCGCCAGTCGCTATCTCAGCACATTGCCTCTTGCCAAGCTTCAAACGTTGCTTATCCCCCGCACGTATCGTCGCTATACAGGTCAACCTGCGCGGCGCGTTCTCGTCCGCACTGAATGTATCCACCGCTCTGACAGCGTAACCATCAACCGCTGCGCGATCAAATGGGGGAACATCAATTTTAGAAACAATTTTTTCCGCTAGGATCCTACCGCCGGCTTCTTCCAGCGAAGCCTCCTCGACATGCTGCCTGATATGCCAGAATTTCTCAAGAATCTTCTGCGCAGCTTCTAGCGTCAAAACGCGCAACGGCCCCGACATACAAATACCTTTTTGAATAATCTAATTAAGCGTTTGGACTTAATTATTTCTATGGATTAAACAAATACGGTTAACAATCGGAGGTGTAAAGTTCCGCCTCTACTATGGCACCTTCTCTAAAGCCCTCCATATTTTCAGGAACGACGACGAAACCATCGGCATCTGTCATAGAACTTAGGATGCTAGATCCAGTGATACGAATTGGCTCGGCTAGAAGCTCCCCTGACACATACTTAAACTTGACTCTCACGACATCAGCGCGCCCCAAAGTCGAGCTGACTTTGCGCGTCAACTTGGCCTTAACTCGCGGATAACCCCTGTCCGCATGCAACCCCTGCATCGCTCGAAGCGCTGGCCTAGCGAGCATGTCGAAAGCCACCAGCGAAGCAACTGGGAAACCAGCGAGCGCAAAAATTGGTTTACCCTTGACGATGCCAAACGCCGTCGGGCCGCCTGGACGGATGGCGACTCCATGAAACAGAAGTTTGCCGAGCTCAGCGATCGCATCCGGCACCAAATCCCGTTCGCCGACGGAGCTTCCGCCAGAGAGCAACACCATATCGTGTCCGGATGCCTTGAGTATGGCTCGCTCGATGAGCGCCTTGTCGTCTCGCACCGTCCCAAGTCGCTTAGGGCACCCACCACAATTTGATACCGCTGCCGCGAGGGAATAGCTGTTGGCGTCCGTTATTTCAGCTTTTCCAAGTTTTCTTCCAGGTTGCTTCAACTCTCCACCCGTCGCCAAAATTGCAACGCTGGGGCTCTGCGACACTTTCACGTACAATTTGCTCAAAGACCCAAGCATTCCTACATCCTGCGGCCTGAGCTTATGCCCACACTTCAGAACGATATCACCTTTCTCGACATCCTCGCCACGCGTCGAGACATTTTTTCCCGGTGTGAGCGACGTAAATACTTCAAGTCTCTTTCCAACAGCTCTCGTATTCTCCAACATGACAACTGCGTCCGCTCCAGTTGGCATCGGTGCCCCAGTCATTATTTTTGCTGCCTCACTTTTTCTCAATCGAAGCTTCGTCGGAGAACCGATCGCTATCGAGCCAACCATGCGCAATCTAACTGGCTTACTTTCGCTCGCCCCAAAAGTATCCGATGCTCGTACGGCGTAACCATCTACTGCTGATCTGTCGAACGGCGGCACGTCAACTTTTGAAACAATATCTTCAGCCAACACTCTCCCAAGTGCCTGGTCAAACTTTACTGTTTCAACGCCGACCGGCCTGACATGAGATAGAATAGTCTTGAGTGCATCATCGAGTCGAATGTAGCGGGCGAAGCCACGCATCCTAACTGACATCTTACTCACGTGCATGCTTAACGACATGCCCTAAATCTGGCAGTATAAGCCCTATCGCCACCTCTACAGCGTTGGGGGCGCCAGGCAAACAGAAAACTGGTTTTCGCTTGATCAGTCCAGCGGTTGCTCTAGTCAGAAGAGCTGGCCCACCAACTTTCTCATAGCCAATATAACGCAAAATCTCACCGAAACCTTGGAGCTCCTTTTCAAACATTGGGGCGAGC
Source organism: Hadarchaeota archaeon (SeqCode) (assembly GCA_964561735.1). Lineage (GTDB taxonomy): Archaea > Hadarchaeota > Hadarchaeia > Hadarchaeales > Hadarchaeaceae > DYFS01. The sequence goes on from CAZLQN010000053.1 coordinate 1,988, forward strand.
GTTTCAATTGTGACATCGCGTGCGGTTATGCCCGTGCCCCCAGTCGCTATAACGGCATCCACATTTGGGTCAGCGATGAACTTTTTAACCGCATCTCTAATTTGTTTGGCATCATCCGGAACGATGAGCCTAGTCGTCGTGTATCCCGCCGCCTGAAATTTTTTTTCGATCAGTTTACCTGAGACATCCTCATCTTGCCCCTCTCGCATTTTTTGCGCGCGGGTATCGCTTATCACAAGTACAGCCACATGCAAATATCTCGGCGCTTCTTTACGATGTTCGATGCCGCTCATCCCTTCACCTTCTTCAGAACTTTTATTTCGCTGATCGCGGTCGTCGGATACTGCCCGGCCTCGTCCTTCTCGAGCCCCTTCACCATATCCCAAATCGTGAGCAACGCGCTCGCCACGCCAACAAGCGCCTCCATCTCGACCCCAGTCTGCGCCGTGCTCTTTACCTCGACGCTCACCCCGACGCCGTCCTTCTCAATTTCTGGCTTCACGTCCACCGAAGTGATCGGGATCATATGTGTCATCGGAACCAGCTCCGGCGTGCGCTTGATCGCCAAGATGGCGGCCGTCTGCGCCACCGTCAACACATCACCTTTCGGCACCTCGCCGGCCTTGATCTTCTGCAACGTCTCCTTCTTGAGGCGGATGAAACCGCTCGCAATCGCCGTCCGTGGGACTGCTGGCTTCTTGCTTATGTCCACCATGCGCGCCACTTTACCACGTTGATTATTCACTGCAGCCAAACATAAATAGTCTTGAATTAGGACAAGCCGTCCTGAACGGGACATCAGTAGTACATAAAGTCGTGGTGCTCTTCCTTCGGCGAGTAAACGTAGCTCTTGCCCACCTTCGCCCTTGTCACCTTACCGTGGCGCTCGAGCTGCCGCAGCACGTTCTGGACGAGGGGCATCCTACATCCCAAGACGCGGGCGATATCTCGAGCCTGCAGGGCGCCATATTTGCGGAGGAGGAACTCTATGACCTCATATCGTATGCTCCGCGGCCAATATTCTTCCTCTTCCTCCTCTTCTTCCTCGATGTACGTCGGGAACTCGACCATTTTTGCACCATTTTATTATTTTTTCATTGCTCAAAAAGTTTTTCTTTGCATCACGCACGACCTTTACGGTAGATATCCTCTGGCTTAAACGACTTTTTCCGAAATTCTTTGAGTTTACCGTGCTTGATCTTTCGATAAAAACACGAGCGATAGCCCTCGTGGCACGCGGCGCCAACTTGCTTTACATCGAACACCAATGCATCGCCGTCGCAATCTACATGCACATCACGCACGAACTGATAGTGTTTCGAAATTTCTCCTTTGAGCCAAAGTTTGCGCCGTGAAACGCTCCAGTAATGCATCCGCCCAGTCGTCAGCGTCTTGAGCACGGCTTGTTTGTTCATGCTCGCAACCATCAGCACATCCTTTGTGCGATAATCTCTTGTCACAGCAGTAACGAAACGATCTCTAAACTTGAGTGATTTTATAATCGCCTCCGCCTCTTTTGCTGACATTTTCATTTTATTATCTCCACGAAATTTTTCAACATTCTAAGCCCAACTTTCCCGCTCTTTTCGGGGTGAAACTGCGTGCCGACCATCGAATCGCTCGCGATGATAGCTGGAAAATCTATGCCATAGTCGGTTGACGCAACGATCAATTTTGAATCATCTGGGCATGTGTGGTAGGAGTGCACGAAATACACATCGCTTCCGGATGCTATGCCTTCCACGAATGGGTGCTCACGCTTCAGCTCAATCGAGTTCCAACCCATCTGCGGCACCTTTAAACCTCTCGGCAACCTCAGGACTTCGCCCTTGATGAGACCCATGCCGGGGATGTCGCTCTCCTCACTGGAGTCCAATAGCAGTTGCATCCCAAGACAAACACCGAGCAGTAGTTTCTTGCTCTCAACAGCATCGCGAATGACCTCAAGCTTATCGCCGAGTTGCTGCATCGCGCTACCGAACGCTCCAACGCCTGGGAGAACGATGGCGTCCGCTGCCTCAATCTCCGCGGCATCTCCCGTGACAACGACGCTCGCCCCAGCCAGCTCCATGCCACGACGAATGCTGTGCAAATTGCCCACGCCGTAATCCACCACCGCTATCTCAACCATTACCTGCGCCTCCGCTTGAACTCTTTCATGATATCGTCGAGTTTCACCCCTTTCGCTGCCAGCAAAACCATCGCGTGGAAAATTAGGTCTGCTGCCTCGTGTACGATCGCCTTCTTATCGCTACCTCTGCCAGCCTCCACCAACTCGCCCGCCTCCTCCTCTATCTTATCGATGATGGCCTCTTCACCCTTTGATATGAGTCCAGAAACGTACGACTCCTTTTTTGGGTTGTCTCTGCGGTCTTCGATCACCGCAAACACTTCATCTAAAATTTCCGTCCCCATACTATCGCCTCCTTGATCTTTTGCGTATGCTCTGAGCGTGACCTGGCAGACCTTCAACCTCGGCCATCTTTTCAACGACTCCAGCGATGCGCTTGAACCCGCTTTCAGTCAACGACTGCACCGTAGGCAACCGCAAGAAGTCCAAGACCGACAAGCCAGACCTCCACCTCGCGACGCCACCGGTGGGCAGGATGTGGTTCGGTCCAACCGCGAAATCTCCAGCTGCGACAGGTGAGTATGGCCCAAGAAATACCGCTCCAGCGTTCTCCACTAGTTTCAACGCCTGCTCGGGTCGCTCGACCATCAACTGCAGGTGCTCAGGCGCATACTCGTTTGCGAATTTTATGGCCTCAGCTAGAGTACGCGCTACGATTACCCGCCCATATTTTTCCAAAGATTGGAGTGCGATATCTTTTCGTGGGCTATCTTCCAGCTGCTCTTTGACAAACTTGCAAACTTCCTCAGCAAGCTTTTCACTCGTCGTCACTAAGACGGCCGCCGCCGATTGATCGTGCTCAGCCTGCGCTAGCAAATCAGCTGCGACACACTCGGCATCCGCTGAATCGTCAGCTACTATGAGAACCTCGCTCGGGCCTGCTGCAAAATCCACCCCTACATCCGACGATACTATTTGCTTGGCAGCCACGACATAGATGTTCCCCGGCCCGACGACCTTGTCCACTTTAGGAATCGTCTCAGTGCCGTACGCCATCGCCGCGATAGCCTGCGCTCCTCCAACTTTGAATACTACATCAGCTCCTGCAACATCTGCAGCGACCAAAGTTACCGGGTCCACTTTGCCATCGCGTCTTGGAGGAGTGCATACTACTATTTCTTTCACTCCTGCAACCTTCGCTGGGACGACGCTCATGAGGGCGCTCGATGGGTATCTGGCCAGACCTCCGGGCACGTATGCGCCGACCCTCGCCAGCGGGCGCACGAGCTGCCCTGCCTTTATACCTGGTTGTATCTCCTTCAACCACTCGCTGGGCATCTGTTGCTCGTGGAACTTTTTGATAGCCTTCGCTGCCTGCTTTATCGTATCCACCACATCTGCGCCAACATCATCGTAAGCTGCCTTGATCTCTTCCTTGCTCACACGGAGCTGCTCCATGCTGAGCTTCACGCCATCCAATTTTTCAGTGTAATCTAACAGCGCTTCATCTCCCATCTCCCTGACATCAGATGTAATTTTACAGACCCTGAGCGTGACCGAAGCTACATCTAACTCCGAACGTTTGGTGAGCTTCTCTCGCTGCTTCTGCGAACAATCGCTCAACATAATCACTTTGAGTGCGCTCATAGCCTCACCTCTATCCCTTGCTCCCGCAGGTAACGCTTGACCTGTTCGACCGTGTATGTGCCGTAGTGGAAGATGCTTGCAGCTAAAGCTGCATCGGCTCTGCCTATCTTGAAAGCGTCGCGGATGTGCTCCAAGTTACCGGCACCACCAGAGGCGATAACGGGTATTCCCACCGCATCGACCACCGCGCGCGTGAGTTCGAGGTCATAACCCACCTGAGTGCCGTCAGCGTCCATGCTCGTCAACAAAATCTCCCCCGCCCCGAGGGACTCCACACGCTGCGCCCATTCCAAGGCATCCACGCCCGTAGGTTTCCTGCCGCCATATGTGTAAACCT
>CAZLQN010000054.1:0-6017 GCA_964561735.1 Hadarchaeota archaeon (SeqCode)
TTGGGGGAATAAACGCTTACCTATAAGAAAACCGTCGATTTTTTACACATAGCTGATTTTGCGCGGAAACACTTATTTTAAACAGAGCACATAGGGAATAAGGCGATTGAATGGCGGTGGGAATTGCCTCATACGGACACACGAAATTCGGTGTGCTGGAACAAGATACTCCGGATCTTATCAAGGAGGCGATGGACGGCTGTTTGAATAACGTTGAGAAGGGCATTTCTCCCAAAGAGATAGAATGCGTCATCGTGAGTTGTGTTGACAATTCATATTCCGAGCAGCACCAGACGGGAACGCTGGGGTGGGAATACCTCGGGAATCCGGACGCTTACGGTTTCCACGTCGAATCGGCCTGCGTGAGCGGGAGCATGGCGATATACTTGGGCAAGAGGATGATCGAACGCGGTGAGGCGAAGAACATCCTCGTCGTGGGTTTTGAGAAGATGAACAAGTTCCCCACTGATAGGGCCACGGAGATACTGACCCATGGGTCGGCCCCGGAAGAGAGGAAATACGGGATCACCCAACCCGGAGCTTATGCCCTCCTGATAAATCTCTATGCCCAGAAGTACGATGTCACGGAAGATGACTGGGCAGAGATTTCGGTGAAGAACCACAAAAACGCCCTCCGGAATCCTTGGGCCCACATGCAAAAGGATATCACGGTCGAGCAAGTGAAGACCTCAAGAATAATCGCCGACCCGCTCAGGTTGTTCCACTGTTCATTGATCAGCGACGGCGCCGCATCCGTCCTCCTGAGTGCTGAACCTAAGAAATACACCGACACACCGGTTTTTATCAAGGGAATGGGTGTCGCCCACGATTACCTGGCGGTGATAGACCGGAAAGACCCGACCGTCCTGCTGGCCTCGAAGAGAGCCGCGGACATAGCCTACAGAGAGGCCGGGAGGGGCCCTAAAGATATAGATATCGCCGAGGTCCACGATGCTTTTACCCCAGTTGAACCCCTGTGTTATGAGGCTTTGGGATTTGCCACGGTGGGCGAAGGTGCGAAATTGGTCAGGGACGGCACGGTAATGTTTGACGGTGATCTCCCTGTGAACGTGAGCGGGGGGCTGAAAGCGAAGGGCCATCCCGTGGGCGCCACGCACGTGGGAACCATGGTCGAAATGTTTCTGCAACTCCGCGGAGAAGCCGGAAAAAGGCAGGTCCCAGGTGTGGAAACCGCAATAATCGAGGGGCACGGCGGAACAGGTTCCGTCGGGATTGTCTCGATACTGGAGAGGTAAAGATGAAGGCGAAATTGATCAGTTACACCGACATCACGGTTCCAACCCCCCCTTACAAAACGGCTACGAAGGTCGGGGTTGTCGAAGTCGAAAAGGGGAAGCGCCTGTTGGTCAAAATAGAGGACCAATATTACAACATCCTGAAGGTAGGGATGGAAGGCGAGGTCGAAGAAAGAAAAACCGACTTCGGGACTTTCAACTTCTTCATCCCGGTGGTCAAAAGAGAAAAAAGGAGAAAAGCCGCCGCCGTCACCGGGGCAAGCAGGGGGATAGGAAACGCCATTGCATTGGAACTGGGCAAGAGTGGGTTCAACGTCGTCATAAGCGACCTCGAAAAGACGGGGAAGTGCGATGAGGCAATGAAAAAGATAGCGGAGTGGGGCGGTGAGGCAATCTTCGTCCAGACCGACGTGACCAACTTGAACCAAGTCGAGGAGCTAATGAAGAAGACCGTCGAGAAATTTGGGCGCATCGACGTCTTGGTGAATAACGCCGGAATAAACATCGATAAGCTGGTCACCACCATGACTCCGGAACAATGGCAAAAAGTCATCGATGTGGATTTGACCGGAGTTTTTTACTGCACGAAGACCGCGTTGCCTTACATGATTCAGCAAGGCGGGGGGAGGATAGTCAACGTGAGCTCCATGAGTGCCTTCGACGGAACTGTAGGGCAGGCAAATTACGCGGCCGCAAAGGGGGGGATTATCTCGTTCACGAAGGTGATCGCGAAGGAGTACGCGCAGTACAACGTGCTCTGCAACGCCATAGCACCCGGATTTATAAAAACCAGGATGACTGATGCCATGCCTCCCGGTTTATTCAGGGACAGATTATCGCGAAATCCTCTCGGGAGGAGGGGAGAAGCGGAGGAAGTCGCAAAGTTGGTAAGGTTCCTCGTGACCGAAGGGGACTACATAACCGGCCAAGTGATAAGCATAAACGCCGGGGAGTATGTTTGAAGAATAAAAGGAAAATTCGGGGTTGAAAATGAAAGTGGTTACAGCCGAGGGGGCCGTTAGCCACATTAAAGATGGAGACACGGTTGCGACTGGCGGTTTCACCACGACAAACCTTCCGTGGGAACTCCTTCAGGCGTTAAGGAACAGATTTGGCAAAACCGGAAAACCGAGAGATTTGACGTTTGTTGGGCCAGCGGGTCAGTCCGGGGGCAAAGAAGTGGGTTTCGATATCTTGGGCGTTGAAGGTCTTGCAAAAAAATTGATAATGACCCACTCCGGAAAGGCTCCGTTGATAAGTGAACTGATATTGAACAACAAGGTCCTCGCCTATTGTTTCCCGCAAGGTGTGATTTCACAGATGTTTAGGGACATCGCCGCCAAGAAACCATATCTGATAACACACACGGGTTTGTACACGTTTGTGGACCCGCGGGTTGAAGGAGGCAAAGTAAACGAAATCACCAAGAAAGCGGAGGGCATGGTTGAACTGGTCAAGTATGGTGGAAAGGAATACCTACTTTACAAAACTTTCCCCGTGGATTTCGCTTTGATTCGGGGGACGACTTCAGACGAAAAGGGCAATATCGCGATGGAGAAGGAGGGGGTAACCCTCGAAAACTTGTCTATAGCTCAAGCGACGAGAAACTCCGGGGGGGCTGTGGCCGTTCAGGTGGAGAAGATCATCAAAGGGCTCCTGCCGAGCAGGAAGGTTGAAATCCCAGGTATCCTCGTGGACTACGTCGTGGTGGCCACGAAACCCGAGTACACTTGGCAAACAGTTCAAATAGCCCACGACTCAGCGGTCAGCGGCGAAACGAGAATTACTCCATCCGCGGTTGAACTCAGGCCGCTCGATGAAAGAAAGGTCATCGGGAGGAGGTCGGCGATGGAACTGAGATCGGGGGCCATCGTAAATCTCGGCATCGGGATGGCAACAGAGGTCGCAAATGTCGCAATGGAGGAGAACATCTATGAGAAATTCACTCTGACGGTCGAGTCAGGAGTGACGGGCGGTGTTCCCCTTTCCGCTTTGGATTTCGGGGTCGGGGTAAACTACGAAGCTCTCATAGATCAACCCTATCAATTCGATTTCTATCAGGGGGGAGGATTGGATTTGGGATTTTTAGGCATGGCACAAGCCGACGAAAAGGGAAACACCAACGTGAGCAAATTTGGTGGGAGGTTTGCAGGTTGTGGCGGGTTCATCGATATCGCTCAGAATGCCAAGAAAGTCGTCTTCTGCGGGACTTTAACAACAAAGGGCCTTAAGGTAAAAGTTGGGGATGGGAAATTGAAAATTTTGCAAGAGGGATCGATTAAGAAATTTGTAAAGAATGTGGAGCACATCACATTCAGCGGCGAGTACGCGAGGAAGCTCGGGAAGGAAGTTTTGTACGTAACCGAGAGGGCCGTTTTCAGGCTCGGTAATGGCGGGTTGGTGCTGGAGGAAATCGCACCCGGAGTTGACTTGGAAAAAGAGGTCCTCGGCCAGATGGAATTTTCCCCAATCGTTTCAAAAGACCTCAAACTCATGGACGAGAAGATATTCAAGAAGGAGAAGATGGGGCTTCAACCAAAACCGAAGTAAGAAAAATTCATTTGGCGTACGTGTTTAGCTCCTTCAATAGGCGCGGGCTTGAATATCTACAACATTTTGCGAACGTTCGCAATCGCGGTAGTTCAGCCCACGCGCCGGAGCCAAGAGAATCCGTGAAATGTGCGAACGTTCGCAATCATTCAACGCCGCACTCGGTGCCGCGGATGAGGTTGACCTTGGCTCCTCGGTCTCGGCAGAAGTGGGCCACCTACAGGGCGACGTCCAACCTCTCGGCCTCGACCACGCTGTATTGAACCCACCTCGCCAAACCCCGCGACTCTAGGCGCTCCCGTAGGCAGTAGAGGCTACGCGGGGCCTTGCCCTTGAAATCGTAGATCACGTAGTTGCGAACGTTCGCAACCCCGGCGCGCTTCATTTTCCCGCCGAGGCTTTGGGCGGAGGTTGTTTATAAGGGGAAAATTTCGTACGTGTTTAGCTATCGAAGGTCGATCTCGCACCTTAATGGTAAAAACCGAAGGCGCTGCTCAACCAACTATTTCTTTCTATACCTGTTCTCAAACACGAATTCCTTCAACTCCCTGCGCGCGGACTTCCGTGACTCCGCCGGAAAACCCACCGATATGAGGGAGAGCAGTCGCTTATCCTCGGGGATGCCCAGAATGCGCTTCACCTGCTCCTCGTACCCCGACCCGTATGACCCGATCCAGCACGTCCCCAGCCCCAGGGCGTAGGCGGCAAGCAGCATGTTCTGGGTCGCGATGGCCCCGTCCTCAACTGGGTGCGTGGATGCCTTTGGATCGATGACGACAGCAATACCGAGGGGAGCTTCGGCAAGAAAGCGCCCGTAGGTCGCTGCCCGCGCCACCTCCTTTCGGACCCTTTCATCCCTGAGCACGATGAAACTCCAGGGCTGGGAGTTGTTCGCAGAGGGTGCCCACCTGCCTGCTTCCAATATCTTCTCGACCGACTCCTCTGGGACGGGACGCTTCTCGTATTTCCTGACGCTCCGGCGCGTGCGGATGGCCTCGAGGACTTCCATTCAGTCACCTCACTCTAGCGATTCGGGCTTTGGGTATTAAAGGCCACGTGATCTGATTACTGTTTTTTCTTAATTTTTTTACTTTTTCGTTTTCCCGCCTTCCGTCTCTTCGGTTCTTCCTCATGTTCTTCCGGCTCCCATGACAAATCTTCACGGTGGAGGTATTTCCTGACGAGTTCTGGATTGTATACCCAACCAACTTTTCCAATTTTATCTGGCATTATTTTACCAGAATTAAGCAGGTAATCGAATGCCACACAGTAAGTCTTTCTAATATCCCATTATCCGTTCATCTAGATTCGGCAGTTTGGCCTACAACGGTTGCACAGGCGGTTCGTTGATTTATTTTTACCACTTTATGCTTCATCTACCCGCCGGGGCTTTGGGTGGAGGTTCTTTATAAGCAGAAAATTGTGTGGCCGCGAATTCAATCGCTGTGAATTCCCCCGCGACGGCTGACACACTTTTATTGTTTCCCAACGCAATGGGCTCTGGTGTTTGGAGTGGGATTCTGGGAGCTCGTGGGACTCTGGGTCGCGAAGGTCGTCCTCTTCGTGCTGATATGCCTTTTCCTGGGGTGGCTGGGGCTGCGGGTGCTCGATGCTTTGACTCCGAAAATCCACGAGCGCGCGCTGATAGGGAAGGACCCGCGCGCGGTGGGCCTTTTCATCTCGGGCTTCCTCATCTACCTGGGGTTAGTGGCCCACGGCGCCGTGACCACACTCCCCGGGGGAGCGCTGGACTGGGACTTGATCTTCCGGAGGCTCGGGCTGATCGCCGTCGCATTCGTGGTTAGCCTGCTCCTCGCCGTCGGGATGTTCAACCTCCTCGACCGACTGACCCCCAAAATACCATTCAGCAGCCTCCGCAAAAGCTCCCTGGGGACCGGGTTCTACGTCTTCGGCTACTTCCTCTTCCTCGGCCTTATCACCAACGCCGCTTTCGCAGCCACCCTTTAGGTGCTCGGATGAAAAAGTTCGCGCTCGCATGGCTCGGGGTGCTCGCGTTTCTCGTCTCGGCTGGCTCGTGCCTTGCAAGCCCTTCGGAAGGTTTCAAGACGCGAGACGGGGAGAAATATGACAACTGGAACATTTGTCGAACGAGTGGCTCAGGGGACGATGGATTTTTTCAAATTACCCTCGCTGGAACCTTCCGCCCGGTGATAGTCTTCGAGAGCCTGGGGGAAAATGCCGCCTTAGCTT
>CAZLQN010000055.1:0-6015 GCA_964561735.1 Hadarchaeota archaeon (SeqCode)
AAAGCCTTTGAGCGCCGCCCGCGGAGGCCTGACAACCATCGAGACTGGCGCGGCCCGCAGAACAGATCCAAGCAGCTCCGGTTTGAAGGACCTCTGATAGATAATGGTTTCTTCAATTAAAACCTGTGTGGATCATCTTCGGAGGTATATGAAAATAACTATAACACAGACCACTATCACGACAACTGCTGCAACTGGTAGGATCGGTATTCCTCCCGCTACTGGCTGAGGCTGAACACTCTTCTGGATGGTGAAGTTGTCAATAATCTCGTTATGGGAATTAATCGCTTTGAATTGGAGTGTGCCGTTCTCGTAAATATTCACGAGGGTGAAGTGGTATTCCTCTGTTGGTCCAATGGCTGAGTACCAGTTCGAGCCCCCATTTAATGGCGCGCCCCATCCACCGCTGACTACATAAATGGTTCCGTTCTCCGGCGATTCGAAGCTTTCCGATGAGAGGTGATTTTGGTGGCTTAGTAGGTTTATCGGGTGCGATCGCTCGTAGTAGTGCTGGTGACCAGAAAACATCAGGTCCAAATGAAACACATCAAATTCTTGGGTCCATTCGTGTTGAATACCCAGATCATCCAAGGCTGGCCTGTGATCTACAGAGATCTTCCATAGGTACACGTGGTTTTCACTCAAATCTTGCCCTAACCATTCCGTTTGCTCTTTCCAACTATCGCTGCTCGTGTCCCGGATCTCGCTATCTAAAATTGTGATGTGCAGGTCCGGCCCCCAATTGAGCGAGTAATACGCCTTACTTCCTGGAGGGACGAACAGCATGTAATAATTTGAAGCCTGCGTATTCGGATCATAGTTTGACGGCTCGGGGTAGACTATCTCGTGGTTGCCGATCACCGGAATCAAGGGAATTAGCCTATTGTCGCTGGTGCGCGCGTACTTGTACCAAGCTCCGAGCCAATTGTCCCAGGTATCCGGAAAGCTTTCGCGCGTGTAGGGGAAGAGACTGCTTTCCTCGTACTCACCGCTCCATATATAGTCCCCAACGAAGATGACGAAGTCCGGGTTGTAGCTCGCCATTAGTTTGGTGATGCCATCCCGCGCGCTGGGCCAGCTTTCATAGTTATACCTAGCGTCGTCCCTTGTATCCCCACCCACGACGAATCTTATGTCCTTTCTTTCCATGGGTGCTGTCTTGAAACTCAACTCCTCGCTCCAGCCGTGGTCGGGGTTACCGCAGACGAAGTAGTAGATGGTGTCGGGGTTGAGCCCCGTCAACTTGACATGGTGGATGTAGCCATTGAAAGTGTTGGTAGTTACGCCCCCAGTTCCCTCCACAGTTTCATCATAGGTTCCTGGCGTCGTACCATATCGCACTTGGCCGATGTAATTCTCATTTGTGCGCCAGTTGGCGATTACTGCGTGGGCAGGGTCGGAGGTCCATATCAGGTAGACGTAGGTTGGTGGGTCGATTACGGCAAGACGCAACGTGTTCCCTGGCGCCGCTACCGTGCCAACAGAAGTTGCTGCAAATGAAACAAGCAGAGGTGCAATTAATGACGCTAAAAATAATATTGATAGCAACACGCTACCCCAATGATCTGTTCTCATAAACCCCTCTCCTTTCCGCTTGATTACTTGCATCCCCCCCTAAAAACTTATTTCGGAACCTTTGCGCGCCGCCTCGGGAGGCCGGACGATTTCCAGCTGCAGCGTGCTTGCTCAAATTTAGCTCAAATCTTGCTAATCTTATGCTATGAATTGGTGCGGCCGCCGGGATTTGAACCCGGGCTACAGCCTTGGAAGGGCTGAGTCCTAGACCAGGCTGGACCACGGCCGCACTGTTTAACAATTGAACTCCGTTCTAAATTAAACTTCTACTTCAATAATGATAACAAAGCCGAAGCCACGACCGAAAGGACGAAGAGGGCGATGACTATCAACACTAAAAGCGTTTTCGTGCTGTCTTTCATGCCGCTCACCTTGCAGAATTTATATGCGGCGTGGATATAACCCATTTGTATGAGATTGGAAATCCATCAAAAATGGTGATGTTTTGTCGATCGAGGGATACGTGGACTACAAGAGCAGGGAATTTTGCAACGACGTGAAATGCCCAGTGCAACTGGAGCTGAACGCTCGAAAGCCGGGCTCGAAGGAGTATGAAGAAATAAGGCAGACCTGCAGAACGAGCTGCAGACACACGACGTGGGAGTTTCATCACTGGTTGATGGACAAAGGATATTTAATCGTGAGGCATGAAAAATAGGTGGTGTTGCTATGGATTGGGGCATGAAGAACAGGCTCTCGCAGCTGATTCAACGTGACGGCAGGGCGATGTTTTTGCCTATAGATCACGGGTACTTCCAAGGTCCCACGACGAAGTTGGAGGCGCCGGGCAAGACCATCGAGCCGATTTTGCCATACGCTGATGCCATAATGCTGACGAGGGGAATACTCCGCTCATGTGTCGATCCGATGAATACAAAACCAGTTATTCTTAGAGTTTCTGGTGGCACGAGCATGGCGAGGAAAGAGGAGCTCGATCAGGAGGGCATCACAACTTCGGTGAGGGAGGTGATCCGTCTCAACGCCTGCGCCGTTTCCATGTCGATCTTCGTTGGATCACCAAACGAGCATCAGACATTGCTGAACCTGTCCAACCTCGTCAACGAGTGCGAGGAGTACGGCATCCCAGCGATGGCTGTGACGGCCGTCGGGACGGAGCTTGAAAAGAGGGATGCGAGATATCTGGCCTTGGCTTCAAGAATTGCCGCGGAGCTGGGGGCGCGGGTTGTAAAAACTTATTACGTTGATGAGGGTTTCGAGAAGGTCGTCCGCGGATGCCCGGTGCCGATAGTAATCGCTGGCGGGCCGAAGGTGGACACTGAGATTGAGGTTTTCGACTGGATCTACGATGCCCTCCAGAAAGGCGCGATAGGCGTGAACCTGGGGAGGAACATCTGGCAGCACGACTACCCAGTCGCGATGGCCAGGGCGATTCGTGCAATAATTCACGGAAATGCTACTCCAAAAGAAGCTCAGCAGATATTCGACGATGTCAAGAGCGGCAAGGAATGAAGGCCGTGAGGTAAAGAATCGCGTTCGTTGTGCATATATTAAAATCGAATGTCAAGGGCACCGCAGCTCATCCTATTGGCACGGTTTCGCACCCATCAGAACGACTCAAATTTATACCCTTTGATAATATCTGAAAGTGATGCAAATGAAAAAAATAATTTACACGTTTCTCCCGCTCATCATGGTAGCTGCCGTGGCGCTCATTCTAAGTTTTTTCTCTTTTTATTGGATAAACTACCTGCTGATAGCGAGTGTCATTTTGGGATTAGCGCCCTTAGTTCATGAAATTTTTTCTTCCCTGAAGGCCAAAAGAATCGACCTGGGTTTCCCGGTACTAGTAACAATTATTATTTTGATAGTTTTGGAAGAGTTTAGGTTAGCGGTAATCTTTGTTTTGCTGATTCTCTTGGGTCAAGCTTTCAGAGAGTACATCCTGTGGCGTGTCGAAGAGTCGGTAAAGAGCATCTCAAGATCGTTGCCGGACACGGCGTTCGTCAAAAAGGATCGAGAGATCGTCGAAGTAAAAATTTCTGAAATTGAAAGAGGAGACACAGTAATAATTAAGGCGGGTAGCAGGGCGCCCGTCGATGGCGTTCTACTGACCGAGGAGGCATCCTTCGATGAATCTGTCATCAGCGGCGAATCAAAACCTGTTACCAAGAGGGAGGGAGACAAGTTAATCGCCGGGGCTATAAATCTGAGCGATTACGTGGAGATGCGAGCGATCGACACGAGCGAAAATTCCACGATAGCCCAGGTCCATAAACTGGTGGAGGAAGCCCAATCGAGGAGCGCCCCGCTGTCGCGTTTTACCAACAGGTACGCTGAAATCACTACTGCAGTTGCATTAGTTCTCGTTATACTCGTTTTTCTTTCATGGCGCAATATTTTACAGGCTTTGGCCCTTTGGATCGCTTTGGTACCCATCATTTTTGCCATAATCGTGCCTGTGGCCACGACGATAGGGATAAGTCTTTTGGCCAAAAGGGGAATTTTGGTGAAGAACGCCGAAGCCCTCGAAAATCTGACCAAAGTTGATACGATCGTTTTCGACAAGACCGGCACGTTAACAAAGGGTTCACCAGAGATAAGCGAGGTCGTCACATTTTCATCTTTCGATCGGAAAGAGTTGATCAGGTTGGTGGCCAGCGTCGAGGAATATTCGGAGCACCATCTCGCGCAACCCATTCTTAAAAAAGCGAAAGAGGAAAACTTGGAACTTCTTCCCGTGAGGGACGTCCACGTTTTAAAGGGCAAGGGGATCGCCGCATATAGCGACAAAAATAAAATTTCGATCGGCAGCCAAGAATTCATGAGAGAATCTGGCGTCGTCATTCCTGATGATGTCTTGAGGGATGCCCAAAGCAGCGAAGAGGCCGGTGAATCGGCAATTTTTGTTGCCTCGGATAAAAATCTCGTGGGGATCATTTTTGTGGCCGATAAGTTGAGGGAAGGGGCCAAATCCGTCCTCAAACAGCTGGAGAAAATGGGGTTCAAATTGATTATTCTGACGGGGGATAACAAAATCGTGGCAAATAAAATCGCCAAAGAACTCGACATAACGGAGGTACATTCGGAACTTTTGCCCGAAGACAAGATCGGCTTTGTTCGGAGGTTCAAAAGTAGCGACGAAAAGGTGGTCATGGTTGGGGACGGCATCAACGACGCACCTGCATTGGCTGAGGCGAACGTCGGGATCGCGATGGGGTTGAAGGGGGTGGATGTTACTTTAGAATCTGCCCAAGTTGTTTTGATAAACGACGATTTGACCACGCTTCCCGAGATCGTGAATTCATCGAAAAAGATTTTTAAAATAATTAAAGATGACCTTTTTATCGCTTCCACGATCCACTTTCTAGTCGCGGCGTTAGTTATTTTCAACATCATCGGCGTCCTCGGAAGCACACTTTTTCATCAAGCCAGTTCGGCTCTGGTTCTATCGAACACGATGAGGCTTTTCTCGAAGGGCAAAAGTGCGGATTTGGTACACATTGGACAACATGTTGATTAAAAGGTGTAGTGCATAGTTCAAAGGGAGTTGTGTTAAAAATGCGCAAATCCTGGCGAGAAAAATTTGAAAATCCTCCGAAGGGTTTGCCCAAGATAGTTAAAGGTCCTCCAAAGTGGGAGAGAACGTTTGGAGGCAGAAGAGTACTCATAGCCACGCCACTCTTAGTCGATGCGTTAATACGCAAGGTCAAAAAGGGAAAACTTGGAACAGTAAACCAAATTAGAGAACGTCTCGCAAAAGATTTCAAAGCAGATTCAACTTGCCAAATTACCACAGGTATTTTTATTCGGATAGTTTCCGAGGTGGCGGAAGAAGAACTGAAGATGGGCAAGAAACAGGTGACGCCATACTGGCGGGTGCTTCGGGAGGGCGGCTACCTCAATGAAAAGTACCCTGGCGGAGCAAAGGCGCAGGCAGCTCGCTTGAGAAATGAGGGGCATGCGATAGAATCGAAGGGCAAAAAACTTGTGGTTAAGGATTTCGAGAAGCACCTGCAGAGATTATAGCGGCGCCGAAAAATCCTTTAAGTCAAAACCGTTAAAGCCGTTCATGCGCGTCGCAATGTATTACAGCAACAAGGATGTTCGTCTGGAGGAGATGCCGAAGCCAAAGATCGGTTCAGGCGAGTTGTTGGTGAAGGTGTTGGCGAGCGGCATCTGTGGCTCGGATACTATGGAATGGTACCGCATCAAGAGTGCTCCTCGCGTTCTGGGGCATGAGATTGCCGGCGAAATCGTCGAAGTTAGTAAAAGAGTAAAAAATTTCAAAGTGGGAGATAGAGTCTTCGTTTCGCATCACGTCCCTTGCAACACATGTAGATATTGCTTGGATGGCCAGCACACCGTGTGCGATACCCTGCGCACGACTAATTTTGACCCCGGCGGCTTCGCGGAGTACGTGCGGGTCCCGAAAATTAATGTGGAGAATGGCACGTATCGTTTGCCCAAAGAGATCTCGTT
>CAZLQN010000056.1:0-5960 GCA_964561735.1 Hadarchaeota archaeon (SeqCode)
CTTGGTTATCTCCAATCTGTACCAAACATATTTCTTTTTATCACGCTGCTTCTCTTGTTTACTTATACCCGACTGAATACTAAAATCACCTAAAAGTATCTTGTGGATATCTCGCAACATTCTAAGCGATTTTGAGTCGAGATGGATGCTTCTTTTCCATTCACAGGTTTTTCTTGTCAGTCTCAACGTGGAGCTACCCTCGTCATCATAAAAGCTCCTTATGAAATGTCTTTTGATTTCGATATCGCCATGTTTAACTTGAGCTGGCATCCACAAGCTCCCGCTTTTGAAATTTGGATGATACATAAGCAGATCTTGAATCACTTCTTTTTTCTGAACCTGTACGAATGATGTGCCAGAATTAACGGCACCCTTGATAAAATGCAATTTGCCATAAACCGCTTTCATGTCACGTTCAAATTCATCAAGCAATTCTGGCCGCGTGTTATTATATCGGACATAACGTCTTGTGATATTACCATCGCCCATCACTTTTGCAAAAATCCTCGCTTTTACCAGTGTTAGTTTCTCCAACTAAACCCCAACATCTACTCACAAGCCTTTTTAAGCGATTTTCGTGGAGAGAGGTCACCGAAAGTATTCACGCAAGTGGTCCCGCGGGGGCCTACCCAGAATTCGAGATACGCCCATCATCGGTCACCTCACCTTTTCCGGCTTCAGCTATCTGCTCACCGAGCTTGGTTTCCTCAAGTATCTGCTTCAGGAGCCCGGGGGCGCGTCGGACGAGTTCCTCGATTACCCGCGCGGTCAGTTCGTCTGTCCGTCGGCTCCGCTCATCCAAGTCCATAACTGCCTTCGGATCCAAGGGTGCGGCGCAGCGTGCGCAGAACTTGACCAAGGCTGAATTCTCGAGATCGCAGCGCGGGCATTTGCGGTACATGAGGATTTCATTTTCCTGCGTCCCTTCATCCGGTTTGATTCCGTAGTGCTTGAGCAGGGTCGGATCCACATCCCTCTGGCTCAAATGGACGTAGACCGCCGGCATTCCGCTGTTCTTGCTCCAGCCGAACATTATTCTCAGTTGGGCCTCCGTGAGGACGGACGCCAGGTGCGTTGCCCTCGAGTGCCGGAACGAATGTGGGCTTATGTTTTTGTTTATCCCCGCACGCTTGGCGTACTTCTTCACCAAGTACCATAGCCTCGTTGACGTTACGCTCCAGATCAAAGCGTTTCTGTCATCTTTCTTTGGGTGGTGCGACAGCCACTGCCTGAGGTCCGGGACAGACAAAACGAGCCTTATCGGACGCTTGCGGTTTTCCCTTCCCCGTACTCGCTTCTCCTTCACTCGTATTATTGCCCCGTACTTGTCAAACTCCACATCGCCGATTTTCGATCCGCAGACCTCGGCTGCTCTGCCCCCGCATTCGTATAGCACGAACAACAGCGATCGGTGCTCGAGGTTCTCCGCCTTCCCGAGCATGGCCTTGAGCTCGTCAAAACTAATTATGTCCTTTACTTGACAGATTGGGTCTCTTCCCACCCTCAAACCCCTTATGCACTCCGGGTCCGGCATTTCTCGATCGTCGCCGTTGTGCAGCCATCTTACGAAACGCTTGAAGCTGATCTTCAGTTTTCGGACATGTCGGGGAGCGTACTTCTGGATTATCGCTTCCAACCACGCGTTGATGTCATCCTTGGTAAGCTTCTCGTACGGTTTCCGCACCGCTTCTTCCACGCTCAATATCGCTCTGAGATAGTTTCGCCTTGCATGCGTCGAGAGCTCCTTTTGGAAGCGCAGGTCGTTGAGGAACTCCCTAACCTTGGCTTGCTTGGGTGTTGGTATCCTCCCCAACAGGCGATCCAAGTAAAGCTCTTTCTTGTCGAAATCGGACATCTCCAACGTTGTGTCGGTCGAAACTGCCGCTAAAGGCGCTAAGGTGACCACTTCACTCAATGTTTTTCACCTCCTTTGCAGTTTGGCTGATAGTTGCCCCCGCAACCTGATTAACTTTTTGCTCTCGCACGAACTCGAGCAGCACCAAGAAAGCTGGACTGAGCCGCTCGAGGATCTCGTCATCCAATTGCCGGTGCACTGGCATCGTCGAGACAAGCGGGCTCGGACCCCTCTTGTCCAGATTTTTCGCGTTTGCCTGCAATTCCCCACCATCCGAACATTTTTGGCGGGCTTAAAAAGCACCCTCGAAAAGTTCTTTCATACCCCAAAACGGAGTGGGCCCGGTGGTGTTTACACTCGGCTGGGTACCCCCATGCAAACGGGTTCGGGTCCGGCACGAAATCGCGGTATTTTGGCCCAGTTGCGGGTTCAAATCCCATTCCCCCGCACCACTTGTGTCGTTGACTTATCCAGAGCGCCGAGCTGCGTTTGAGTGTGATAATGGGCTCGAAGGGATTCGTACTCGGCCCCGTCACCCATCAGCCGTTACAAGGAGCTGCTCGAACCCGCCGTGGACGAAAAACTCGAACAGGAGCGCGGATCGTCCAAGCTCGACACAATCTTGGAAAAGCGAAAACGACACCTGGCGAAGAGCCGCAGGCGCACCTCCGCGCGAAAGTATTAAAATAAATTCTTTAAACCTTAATATATATATAGAAAAGTTTAACTACAACTAACTAACTCAATATTTAATGAGGGAGAAAATGGGCTGGGAAAAGTGGAACTTTCGGATGAACCCATTCGAACCCCAACCGCTGGAGTCGCGGGAAGAGCTTCAAAACCTCTTCGTCGGACGCGAGCAAGAACTTAGAAAAGCCAAGGGGATTTTGGCATCACCCGGGTCCAGAATTGTAGTTGAGGCGGACGCGGGTGTTGGAAAAACGACTTTTGTCAACAAAATTTTTAGCGAACTCACAGAAGAACATCCAGATATTCTGGTAGTGCCAAAAACGATAAAACTCGAATCTTACCTCGGAGCA
The DNA here is from genome assembly GCA_964561735.1 of Hadarchaeota archaeon (SeqCode). GTDB lineage: Archaea > Hadarchaeota > Hadarchaeia > Hadarchaeales > Hadarchaeaceae > DYFS01. The sequence goes on from CAZLQN010000056.1 coordinate 2,896, forward strand.
GAGGCCAAATGGAAGATATCTACCGCGTTGGCAGCGGTGTTGAAGGATTTGAAGGCGGAGAAAAAATGGAAAGGGCGAATCAAACATCTTGTCGCGGAAGCCAGAAAATTGGAAATTGAAGGGGTGAGCATCGGGCTTGGATTTATTCCGGGTATTGCCCTCAAGCGTAGAGACGAAATTCCGACTGGGCCGGTGTCCCACTTGGCGGAGGAGGTGAAGACATCCGTTGAGACATTACTCCCAAAACTCGGCTATAGATGCGCGCTCGTGGCTCTGAACAATTTGGATGCGCTTCCAGACGAGCACCGCAAAAGTACGCTTAATGAAATCCGCGATTTTCTTTATTCCAAAACCATCTCATTCATCCTTTTGGCAGACGACGGTTTCTACGAAAAGGCGCAATCCGACCTCCCCAGGTGGCGAGGTTTCCTTTCGATAGACCCAGTCGCCCTTCCTCCCTTCTCGAGCGATGACATGGTTGAAATCATCGAGAAACGATTGACGTTCTATTCGATGCCAACTAAGGAAGCCGTGAATCCCATCGCCGAGGATCTCATCGAGTTTCTGTGCGAAACATCAGCTGGGAATCTGAGGTGGACGCTATCGACTCTCGGCACCCTTGCATCAACGTTGCTCGAAAGACCATCGATCGAGGACGTGATGACCACAGAGATGGCACTACCGACCCTTCGCGCCAAGGCACAACTAAGACTCACAAGGTTGACGGGTGCCGAACAAAAACTCATCCTGAAGCTGACCGAGTACGGGCGAGAGAGCTTTTCGACCGATAAGAAGTTCCAGGATATGACCGGTTACCCCCAGGCCAGACTTTCTCAGTTGTTCAACTCCCTCCACCGCGCGGGGCATCTTGTTAAAAACTACAAGGCGAGAAAAGCTTACTATTCGCCCGCGCCCGATTATAGACTACTGAATGGGAGATGAGCGCGCATGACCCAGGAAAAAATCTCTTTGCCCCGCGTCATTTGGGCATGTCTCAAAAGTGATCTCCAAGCAGCGGTCACCAATTTTATATCGCATTTTGATAATATCAGATTTTGATAACTTTTCTTATCTATTGGCGGAACCCATATTTCACATTTGACATGTCTGCCCCTAATTTTTCGATTAACTGTTACGTTTTTACCTAGATATTGCCGAAGTATTAAGTTTCAGAAAAAAAATGTTAATATATATTAACAAAAACCCTAATACTTCAAACCCAACACTTGGATTTTCAGCCAAAGGATAACACCAAAGGAATGGAGTGAATCATTTTCGCCTCCGTCTCAATGCGCCCACGGTTTTAATAGCGCACGCATGGAAAAGGGAGTGGAGGTAAGTGGAGGATGAAGCGTAAAAAGGATGAATTCTAACTGGCGCTGGAAGCAGACAGAAATACATTCGAACAGGCGCTGGGAAAGGGAAGCGAAAAAAAAGATAGAAAACCGATTCGAAAGTCGCATTAACTACACTACTTGAGCCCGCGCGCTACTAATTTAAGCAATCACCCTCCACTACGACTTTTAAGGAAAAATTCTAATGTACGAGTCGTTCTGTTTAACAAATAAGTTCTCCACCACTAAACCTATCCCCCCGCACCACAGGACTAGTTTGAGATACCCCCCTCCGTGCGCTCATTTTGTGATCTGCTTTTGCTGAATGGGCCCGCTGGTACCCACGCCCAAATGGGTTCGGGTCCGGCCGTTTAATTACATTTTTGCATGTCGGGGGCCCAATATCACCCAGCGGACTAACGTGAGCAGCGCAATTTTACCATAAGATTTTTACGGAACACCAAACATTATTTCCTATGGCAGCAGACAATTTATGAAGTGTTGGTTGTGATTAATGTGCAAAGTCAATACCCCGCCCCCATTTTTGGAGTGGATTCAAAAAAATATTTTAAAGAGTGGATAACCCAACCCCCAGAGTCTAAAATCAAACAATTTAGGGCGCTCCTTGGTGTTGTAGTAAATCCCCTTGATAAGAACCAATTTGAAAAAGACTATTCTAAAATAATGGATGAACTATTTAACAGTTTTTACATTTCAAGGGTACGCCCTGTCTACAAATCATCTGACATAGGCACTTTGTTTGGCACTAATGTTGTAAGATTCATGTCTTTTTGTCTCGCTTTTACAAGAAAAATCCTGAATCTTGACTACGTGAAAGTTACTTATTGTGTAACAAGGCTAAATCAAAAATATTTGTTGGATGGAAAAGTAACCATCGGCGGTTACGGTAGTGCTACAAAACAGATATCTGTTCCTGAGTTTATCGACATTTTAGAATCTTATTACAACACCATTTGTGCGTGGAAAGTAGCTGAGATAACTGGGGTAAAATCAGCTCTATTTTTATTTGACGGCGAAGAAGCCATAGCCAGATGCCACGCATGGGATGAGCTAAATAGTGGTCAAGAAGTTGAGATAGTTTTTAACGGAGATAAAATAGAACCAGTTATCTCCTCTGCAGACATAATTTTAAAATCTTTGGACTTCTTTCTCAAGCAGTCAAGAGGAATAATTGATGAGAATAGGATACGAGAAATCGTTTTGTACAGAGACAAGGTCAAACCTGAAAATAAATTTTTTATCTACATTGGGAACCCCGATCTTGAAAAAATCAAACCATTATCCAATCAAAGATTAAGCCTATTTGATTTGAGAAATTGTATCCGCCACCCAATCATATTTGTAAGCGGCGGGGGGGTGCCGGGACAGAAATTAGCTATTGAAAACCTCCCCACGTTCGGCACGTTAATCTCTAAAGCGGCAGAATTACATGCTGGTTTGAGAGTTTATGATCCCAAGAAAGATCGCAATATTATTGGTCAATCAAGTACGAAAGACTATTTTGTTCCATTCAACAATATCGCGAGAGCTCAGCTCGAAATGTTAGAGCGAGGCGGAGCTAATATAACCGAACTGGAGATAAAATAAAGAAACTTACAATATACATCGCTTGGGCGCGTCGAACTATAACAAACAAGTTCCTTGGTCTAGGACTTGTTCGCCATTTAATTTTTAGTAATTATACCTATATAAATAGCTTACCTTGCCCCT
>CAZLQN010000057.1:0-5937 GCA_964561735.1 Hadarchaeota archaeon (SeqCode)
CGATATCTGGAAATTCTACGTGACGGTGACTAATGCGGGAACTCAAGCTGTGACAAATCTCAACGTTACGCTGAGCGCAGACAGCACTTCCTTCGAGGTACCAAGTGCTCAAAGTATAAGCAGCTTAGCAGCAGGTGGTAACCAAGTTGTTACGTTCAACGTGCGAGTCAACGGAAGTGTCGAAAACAGTGTTGTGACCGCCCACGTAACCTACGATTCTTCATATGGGACTTTGCTCGCCGAAGGGCAGAGTACTGTAAACGTGATCGTCGGAGGGCCATCCGGAGGAGAGACGAACATCATGTTGTTTGCGCTGATATGCGTAGTTATCGTCTTGGTGGTAGCCGTGGCCGCCGTCGTTCTGCTGCGGCGATGAAGTTTTATATAAGCGCTTTAAACTAATTTTGATACAATGTACGCATTCACAGGAACTGTTGTTGGCATTCGCTGCAAGGACGGCATAGCTCTCGCGTCCGACAGTAGGGGAGCTTATCGTTACCTCGTCGTGAGCAAGAGCGTGCGCAAGATCTTTCAACTCGAGAAGCAGATAGGTAGTGCGATCTCTGGGAGTTCGGGGGATGTCCAAAACTTCGTCAACATGCTCAAGGCCGAGGCCAATCTCTACCGCCTCAACCACGGACGCTCGATCACCACGAAGGGGCTGACGCAGCTTGCGTCGAACATATTGCATGGCAGGCGCTTCTTCCCATATCTAGTGGCGGCAGTGGTGGCTGGGGTCGACGATGACAAGCCATATCTGTTCTTCCTGGACCCGGTCGGTGGAAAGCTCGAGGAAGAAAAATTTGCAAGCGCCGGAACGGGAGAAACCATCGCATACGGTGTGCTCGAGCAAAATTACCGCGACGACATGAAGGTGAGCGATGGATTGAAGCTCGCGGCGCAGTCCATCAAGACGGCAATCGAACGCGATGCGGCGACCGGAGAAAAAATCGTTGTTGCGCTCATCGACGATAAGGGTTACCGCGAACTTTCGGAAGGTGAAGTCGAGAAGCTGATCAAGTAAGACCCAGCTTTCTTGCGAGCTCCATCTGATCCATCATCCGCTTTTGAATTTTATCGTAGACGCGCATGGTATCGCCGCTCAACTCGTCTACCATCAAAAGTTCACCATCCGCTCGTCCAAACTCGAGCTTCATGTCTACGAACTCTAAACCTTTGTCGGCAAGTGCCTTGACCACTACCGAAGCTATCTTGCGCGCCATCGCCTCCATCAGCTCCAGCTCATCTTTATCAGCGATGCCAAGCTTCACGATGGCCTGCGGCGTAATCAATGGGTCTTTGAGAGCATCGTCTTTCAGGTTGAACTCGATCAAATCGAGCGGCGCCATCGGCTCGACCCTACCTTTGTACCTGGCTAGGAAACTTCCTAATGCCTTTGCACGATATATGACTTCCAGAGGAATTTTCTCAACGAGCGAAACTTCTATCTCAGAATCAGTATGCGCCCTGCGAAAGTGTGTCGCGATATTAAATTTGTGGAGAAGTTTGAAAAAATGGACAGCAACTTTAGCCGAGGCTACGCCCTTGCCCTCGACGCTCCCAACTACGAAGTCGCCACCCGTGTCCAATTTTCCACATGCATCGCCCGTGACGGTATCTTTGAACTGAAGCAAGACCTTCTTGCCATCGCTCAGGATGCGTTTGGTCTTGCCATCGTAAATTATTTCCATGGCTACTCCAACTTCAGGTCATCAGCTATGTCCTTGAGCTCGAGCTCCTCAAGTTTCGCTCGCGTCGGGATGCCATCCTTGTTCCAGCCGCGGGCGGCGTAGTAATCGTCGAGCATCTTGTTTAACTCCTCGCGCAGGATGTAGCTGCCCTTCGAAGTACCGTCGCGTATCGGCTCCGTCATCACTCGCAAGGGCAACACGTCATCCATCCTTCCGAAGCCCTCGCGCACGTTGAACGCCTTCTCGATGTTCCAGACGCGCTCCCCCAACTTCAAGATATCCTTGGACTTGAAGACGAACCCCTGCACCGCCTTGAAGAAATCCGGCAGCTCTTCGACGAAGTAGAAGTGGCGGGAGAACTTGCAGATCCCGACGATGTCGTACACGGTCATTATATTTTCGGCAATGGCGACGTACTCTTTGCCCTTCGCTGAAAGCCTATCCACGCGCTTGAACTTCCACCAGCTCCCGCTGAGCTCGGCCGCATACGCGCACGAGCGCAGGTGGCAAGCGCCGCGCGTCGAGGTAGCGAACGCCAGCCCCATGCCTTTCAATCCGCGAACGTCGTACGCCGGCGGCTCCAGACCTTTCACTTGGATGGCGAATGCCTCAGAACCTTTACCCAATCGCCTAGAAGCTCCACGGACGCCTTCGGCGAGCATGTCACCTATGCCTTTACGATAGGCGATCAACTCCAGCGTCTTCAATATTGCCTCAGCATTTCCAAAGCTGAGCTTCAAGCCATCGATGTCTTTAGATGTTAGCAGACCGCGCTCGTAACACTCCATCGCCCAGGCTATCGTGACGCCAGCAGATATCGTGTCGATGCCAAGCTCATCGCACAGCTGGTTGGCCTTCGCGAGCACCTCCGGGTCAGCGTTGCCCACGCAGCCACCGAGCGAGTACTGCGTCTCGAACTCCGGGCCATCTACCTCCGTGCCCGCATATGGGCCATCCTTTATGACGAAGACCTTCCCGCATGGCTTGACGCAGCCGTAGCAGGCTGTCGTCTTTATCGAGTACTTCGGCACCCAGTACTGCGGCGCTATCGTCCTGTAGCCCTCGAACACCGAGTCCTGCCAGTTTCTTGTGGGAAAGACGCCGTGCACCTCGTTCACTGTGCCTATGAACTCCCCAGTTCCATATTTTATGTCCGCGATCGCGTGCGGGTGGGTTGAGATGGTGTTGTACCACTCGACTAGCAACTTTTCCATCAGCTTCGGATTTGCCAGCTCCAAATCGTGAGAACCTCGAACAGCTATCGCCTTGAGATTTTTCGATCCCATCACAGCCCCGAGGCCCGTGCGCCCCGCTTGTCTGAAGTCTGATTCTATCCCTGCGATCTTCACCAAGTTTTCTCCGGCAGGACCTATGCAGGCGACCATCACCCTTGCATCACCCAAATCCTTGCGAACCTGCCTCAGTGTTTCGGATGTATTGAAGCCCTGCATGTGGGTAGCGTCGCGTATGTTGACCTCCTCATCGTCGATCCACAGATACGATAAGCGCTTGGCCTTTCCCCACACGACCAGCACATCGTAGCCAGCGAATTTCATTGTCGCCCCTATGCCGCTGCCTGCCATGGCCTCGCCGAACGCTCCGGTGAGTGGCGACTTCGCGTAGAATCCCGTCTTCGACGCCTCCAACACCGGAGTTCCGCAGAAGGCGCCTGGCGCGACTATCAGGCAGTTCTCCGGGCTGAACGCATCTGCCTTAGCTCGGACGTTATCGTAGAGCAACCTCGCGCCGAAGCCGTTGCCACCGACATACCTGCGCGCGAACTCCTCGTTCAGCTCAAGCTTCTTCACCTCGCCGCTCGAGAGGTCGACATGCAAAAATTTTCCACCATATCCGTACATCTATCCCACCTTGAGGGCTCCGAGCGCGCAGTACTTCGCGCACTGCGGGTCTCCTCCGCACAGATCGCATATCATCGCGACGTGCCTCGAAGGATGCATGCGAATCGCATCAAAAGGACAGGCATACTGGCACAACCCGCACGCGGTGCAGAGTTTCTCATCCACCTTTATCGCGCCTTTCTCATCGGTGCTGAGCGCATTCTGAGGGCAGGCTTTGATGCAAAACTTTCCCTCGCACTGCAAGCAGACGGTCGGTATGGCTAGAGCTACTGTGCGTCGCTCTACTTTGATCCTCGACTTGCTCGGGTTGCAAACGCCTTCATGCCTCAGCGAGCAGACGAGTTCGCATAGCCTGCAACCTGTGCACTTGTTCCTGAAAACAAGCAGCCGCATTTTTTACACCAATCAAGTTGCTTTAGTCAGTCACTTTATTAAAATTTTGCTTTATGTATGTAAAGAAGCGGGGGGAACCGAGGTGTGAACTGTAAACCTTAAATCCCATAAAAAAGTTATAGAGACTGCAACATAACGCAGGAGGGATGATGATGAAGACGAATCTACGGGGCAAGAGCTTTATCAGCCTAATGGATTGGTCTGGAGCGGATCTCGAAACAATTTTTGAACTAGCGTTTGAAATGAAGCGAAAATGGGCTGTTGGAGAACAGCCGGAGCATCTCAAAGGAAAACAAGTGGTGATGATTTTTGCCAACCCATCTACCCGAACTCGTACTTCGTTCGAGTCAGGCATATGCTGGATGGGGGGTCACGCGCAGTATCACACACCTGAGATGATGCAGATAGCCCATAAGGAAACTTGGGCTGACACTGGCAAGGTAATAGGCCGCTACGCGCACGGCATCGTCATTCGGATGTTCGGGCTGGAACGGTACGGCATGGCTCGTGAAATCTTGCGCGTGTTAGAGAAAAGCTCTCAACTCCCAGTTATCAATGCTCTTGACGACAAGGAGCACCCATGCCAGATCATGGCCGACATTATGACCATGCGGGAAAAGCTCGGCACAGACTACAAGCGGAAAAAGATCGTGATGTCTTGGGCGTATTCAGAGCGAGTCAAATCCGCTGGGGTGCCTCAAACCATGGCGATCGCAGCCGGTCTGCTCGGTATGAACTTGGTGCTTGCCTACCCGGAGAAGTACGATGTCGATCCGGAGTACATGGAATTCGCCAAGAAGCAGGCTGCGCTTTCGGGCGCCAAGATAACCGTGACCCACGATATCTATGGGGCCTGCAAGGATGCAGATGTGATTTACGCCAAGAGCTGGGGGAGCTTTATGATGAGTAAGGAAGAGGACAAAAAATACCGCGAGCAGTTCAAGCGTGACTGGTGTATCAGCCGGAAGCACTTTGACCTAGCCAAACCAAATGCAATTTTCATGCACTGCTTGCCTGCGGACCGCAACCAAGAGGTCACCGACGAGATCATCGACGGGCCGATGTCTATCGTCTACGATGAGGCAGAAAATCGCTTGCACGTGCAAAATGCCCTCATGGCGTTAATCATTTGATCACCTATAGATATCGGGATTTCTCGCAACAAGAACTATGAGTGCACCGCAGGTCCGCCGATCGTGAGCAAGAAGCTATTGGCAAAATGCTCGACGGCTACAAGCGCTCCCTATACTTTGAAGAAGCCGAGAACCGACTGCACGTGCAGAAGGCAGTCATGGCAATGGTCATGCCGTAGGCCAAGCGATTTTATTTTTGCTTAATAAGATGCTCGAGTTGCCCCAGCTCAGGCTCTATCGTCGGCGGCTCCTTGACTAGCTGCATCACCGCCTTGGTATCTTTGAGCCCGCTGCCAGTGACCTCAACCACAACAACGTCCGAACGTTCTATCGTGCCCGCGTCCAGCAATTTTCTGAGCCCCGCTAGGCCCGCGGCTCCAGATGGCTCGGCAAAGATGCCTTCGTGTTTCGCCAGCAACTTCTCGGCCTCCAATATCTGGGCATCACTCACCACTTCAGCCGTTCCTTTCGAGCGCTTGATCGCCGGGATGGCTGTGTCAGCATCCCACGGGTAGGGATCAATCAACCCGCCAGCTATGGTGTTTGGGTTCGGCCAAGTCGGGATTTCGTGTGGTGGGGTGCCCTCCTTGAAGCCTTTTACGAGGGGGGCGCTGCCCTTGGCCTGTATCGCAACGATGTGTGGCACTGACTTGATGAAGCCAAGCTGCTCGAACTCGAAATAGCCCTTGGCGTTACCCGAAAGCAAGGTCCCCGCTCCGGTCGGCACTATCACCCGATCAGGCACATGCCAGCCGAGCTGTTCGACAATTTCGTATGACATCGTCTTCGATCCCTCGGGCTGATATGGGTTGAATGCGCCGCAACTCGGCAACGGGACCCAGCCGTAGCGCTGCCACGCCA
>CAZLQN010000058.1:0-5902 GCA_964561735.1 Hadarchaeota archaeon (SeqCode)
GGAGTCAACGTGACGTTCGGGCAGGACTGCGTGAACGATGCTTTCTACCCATTCGGAAAGGCGGACATGCTTGAGGTCGCCAACATAAGCGCCCACGCCGCGCAGCTCACGATGCCCGACGAGATCGAAACCGTATTCGAGATGATGACGACGAACGCGGCCAGAACGCTCGATGTGCTCGATGACTACGGTATAGCAGTTGGCAAGCACGCCGACCTCGTGATAATTGACGCGTCCTCGCCCAAAGACGCCATCCGAAGGCAACCCGACAGGCGCTGGGTAATCAAAGGTGGAAAAATAATCGCAGAAAATACATCAAATAGGAAATTGAAAACATGACCAAAAAGTTCGCCGATCTGCACGTTCACACGCGGGCATCCGATGGCGACTATAGCCCAGAAGAAGTCATCAAACAAGCAAAAGAAATAGGGCTAGCTGCGATTGGCATAGCTGACCACGATACTGTCGGAGGCATCGATAAGGCGCTTGAAGCTGGCAAAAAATATGGAGTTGAAGTTATTCCTGGAGTTGAGTTGAGCTCTGAATTTGAACAGTCGGAGGTTCATATCCTTGGCTATTTCATCGATTGGCACGATAGAGGATTCAATAATGAATTGCACAAGTTTCAAGAGGCTCGAAAAGTTCGAGCGGGGAAGATACTGGAGAAGCTGCACAAACTCGGCGTCAACATATCACACGAAGAAGTAGCGGCCGTAGCAGGTGACGGTGTCATCGGCCGTCCACATATAGCGGAGGTCCTAGCACAACGTGGATACGTCAGAACTAAGGATGCAGCCTTTGCAAAATATCTCGCCTACGGTCGCCCAGCCTACGCGCCAAAATACAGGCTCCTACCGAAGATTGCCATACACATGATTCATCGCGTAGGTGGCGTGGCTATCCTCGCACACCCGGTCTTCGCACAAGCCAACAATCTGCTACCCGACCTTGTCGAATTTGGTCTCGATGGCATAGAAGTTTATCACAGTAAACACGATTCAGCGAAGACCGAATATTACAAGAAAATCGCGGAAGAGCTGCACTTGCTCGTGACAGGCGGTACGGACTGCCATGGCGCGAATAGCCCGCTCGGGACCGTCAAGGTGCCCTACGAGTGCGTCGAGAAGATGAAAGCCAGGCACAAACTTTTATTGTCCAAGAGTCAACCTGACGTGAAATGAAACTACAGGCAAGTGCGACCGTGATCAATGCTAAAGCTGTTGTATTCGATACCGATGGCACCCTCATCGATACCACTAAGAGATTTTTTACTGTCTTCAATCGCACGCTCCAAAAGCACGGAAAAAAACCTATAGATTGGAAAAATTTTTACATGCGATATTGCAAAGACACGCTCGACGATGTCGTAGCCACAAAAAAAACCAAAAACCGAGGGGAATTTTTGCACCATTTCTGGATAGAATTTCTTTCGGAATACAGATCCATCCACGTGGATGGAGATGCTCTGATCCATGGTGTGGACAAAGTACTTGAAAAAATTTCTGAGAAAGGCGCGCTGATCGCCATCACGACAAGCTGCATCGTGCCCCCGGACAAACTCGGGAGAGAACTTTCGAAATATAACATACGCAAATTTGCGAACGCTGTTGTAACTGGGGCGGATGTGATAAAGGCTTTGAACGAGGGGCACCATTTTTCCAAGAAAGAAATTTTTGAGCTGGCAATGAAAAAGCTCGGCGTCGCGCCGCACGACTGCGTCGTAGTGGGAGATTATTGGAGCGACATCAAAGCCGGAAAAGAACTTGGGGCAAAGACGGTCGCCGTCTTGAGTGGCTCCATGGAACTAGACACTTTTGAAAAGTTGAAGCCCGATGCAATAATAGACAGCGTCAAAGACATGCTAAAAGTTGTAAATTTTAAAGCGCCGAAGGTTAGATGAGGATATGGATGTAAAAATATGATACGCGCTTTCGTTGGGATCGATATCGACGAAACAGTTCGTCAAAATCTTGTGGCTGCACAAAGACAGCTTGCTGGTACTGGTGCGCAACTGAAACTCGCAGAGCCAGAGAATATCCACGTCACGATGAAGTTCCTCGGCGATATTAGGGAGGACCAAACCGGGGCGATAACCGAGGCGCTGCAGGCGGCTGTGGAGGGCATCAAACCTTTCGAGATAAGCGTGCACGGCGTTGGAGCCTTTCCAAATCTCGGCTACATCAGAGTTATCTGGGCAGGCGTGTCTGACGGTCAAGAACAAATCATCTCCATCCAGAAGCGCATCGACCAGAACTTGGCAAAACTGGGATTCAAGCCAGAGCGAGATTTCGTGCCGCACCTCACATTGGCTAGGGCAAAATCCGCTGCAGGAAAAGAAAAGCTTGTATCATTCTTAAAAACCATGACGAACGCCGAATTTGGTTCGTGTCGCGCAGATGCGATAGAACTGAAGCAGAGCACCCTCACCCCAAAGGGGCCGATCTATAGCACACTCGCGCGGGTAGAACTGGCTTGATCTCCTATTTAGGACACTTATCCGAATCTAACGATACCACGGCAGGCAACGCGTAAGATACTCTGACAAAAATTTGGAAAACTTTTTATCAACACAGAGTTTAACGATTTGCTTTCCCCCGTAAATCTTGTAGCCCTTAGCCAGAGATTCGGCGACGTGCTTCCCAAAAGCCGTTCTCTCCTCTAAAGCCGCTTCAAGTACTTGCTCGGCGTTGACATGCCTGCGCTCGACCTCGAACACCAGCCTCCCAGCCCAATCAACGAATGGTCCGCTGAACTTTTGTCTTGACGCGAGGTGTTTTTCTATGAAATCCCCCGCCTCAACCGTGATCGGTGGACCGAGACGCCTTTGCACCTTGGGCAACTTTTCAGATGACAGCTCGATGAGGATTACCGCCTTTGAGTTCGCCCAAACATCGTTACGGATCACATCGAAGCCCGCGCGCACGAGCCGCATCACGAGCGCTTGTTCAGTCTTGTGCAGCTGTGGGTAAAGTATATCCTCAACAACATCTGGCGAGTCAAACACGAGGCAGAAGAGCGCCGTGCCTCGCTGCCTCAGTACGCGCTCGACCTCTCGAGGGCTCAACATCCTTGCCTGGCCTGGGAAGAAGAAGCGCATGCTCGGTTTGCGGACGAAATCCTGGCAGGCCCGAACAAAAGTCGAGAAGTTCTGCATCGAAACTGCAGCTGCAACGTTTCTATTGGGGTCAACCGGATCGATGATGACGAGCGGCTGCCCTGGGAAAAGGGCTTTGATCTCATCGACATCACGATAGCTCCTCGTCAAATCGGTTACCTCGCCGGGCGACCACTTGCTCGCTGCTTCCACTACCCCTTTGAACGTGCGGTATCGGAGCGCAAGCAATTCGCACAAGTAGCCAGAGAACCCTTGTACCTTTAGTTCTGCCCCATATGTCCCAATGCCAATCATGAATTTCTTCAATAGCAACACTTCATCCGTGAGCTCCGGCGTGAGACGCTTGCTGATGTAGCGCTGATGATGCGGCGAGCGGTCAACCGCGCTCTTTATTTTGCCTGCGTCTGCGACATCGTAGCATGGCACGAAGTCTATCTCAAAGCTCCCGACACGCGTCGTGATGTACGGATGTTCGGCAAATCTCTCCCTCCCCTTTCGCCCGGCCACGGCCCGCGCCACCCGCAAGCCATCTCGCTCCAGCTTCTCCCGCGAAAGCTTCTCTGGGAACAGGATGAAAATGTCGATGTCGTTCTCGGAGCTGAGCCACGTTTCACGCGCAGCTGACCCAACGAGCATACCCCTCGCAGGCACGCCTAGCTTGGCGCATGCCAAGTTCACTCGCGCCACCATATCGTTTGCGACCTTCTCGAGCTGCTTGCGCTCCGCCTGCGTCGGCTTGATGCGCTCGAGCACTTCCTTCAGAACCTCGTCCATTCGACCACAAACATCGATTTTGCAGCAGGCGTTAAATGTTTTGGTGTTTGAAGCTAAATCTTCCAATATTTTGCCAATTTTTCTTCAAGATCGTCCACCACAGGTAAACTCTTGCCTCTCCGCGGCAGCTCTTGCTCCTGCCCGACGAGAACTTTCACAACATTCACCGCCGCATCCGCGAGCGGCTTCAAAGCATACCCTCCTTCCAGAGTGAGCACCACTTTGCCATCGCAGAGCTTGTTCGCCTGTTCAACTGTGTATTTCGTCAGCCAACCATATGCCTTGGTCGTGAGCCCAAGTGCTGTCAATGGATCTTCCGCTAACGCATCGAATCCAACCGACAGTGCGATCAATTCTGGCTTGAACTCCTGAGTAAGTGGAACAAAAATTTCATTCATGACGCTCACGTATTCAGCATCTCCACTACCCGGCGGGAGAGGAACATTAACCGTATAACCTTCACCTTCGCCGGCACCCAACTCGCCGATGTAGCCAGTACCTGGATAAAGTGTCCGTGGGTCTTGATGAATCGACATGAATAACACGCTTGCATCGTTGTAAAAGATATCTTCAGTTCCGTTGCCACAATGGGCGTCCAAATCTAGGATGAATATCCGCCGTAACTTGAACTCCCTCTTGAGACGTTCGACCATCACAGCGATGTTGTTGAAATAACAAAATCCACCACCGTAGCATCTACCAGCGTGATGTCCAGGAGGTCGCACGAGCGCAAAAGCATTTGAAGCCTTGCGTGACAACACCGCACGTCCAGCATCTATCGCTCCACCTGCGGCGAGCAACGCGAGTTCGAATGTGTTCCCGTGCACAGGCGTGTCCCCATCCAACGGCCGCTCGGACCTGCCGAGTCGCTCAACCAACGTAACGTACTCGGCATCATGAGCCAGCTCTATATCGGCTCGAACGGCGGGCTTCGGTTCGATGACGTCGACGTCGCGCGATTTCCATAAGCCGGCCTGCTTGAGCGCCTCCACTATTGCTCTGAGCCGCTCCGGACCCTCTGGATGCCCAGCACTCAGCACGTGTTCGAGGTATCTTTCGGAATAGACAATCGCGGTGACCAATTCATCACTTCTCCACAACTTCAGCTCGCTTGACCAGCAAATAACCGCGTGTGCCTTTCCACATGCGTTGGGTCTCGACCAGCTCGATGCGTTTTTCGAAAAATGGTGCATCCAAAACTAAACTCTCATATTCCCCTCCTTCACCACAAACATTGATTCCAAATTTTTCACGAAGCTTTATCAAATCTTTTACACATTTTTCATCGATTTTTCTGCCGAGCCATTTTTCATCAAAACCTTCAGCCGCGACGCTCGTTATGACGGCCTCGAAACCAGCGCCTACCATCTCACGCAAGAGCTCGGCCGGATCTCTGCCCCAGAGGGGAGCTAGGTGCATCAAGCTGAGCTTATCACATATGCGATCGATCCTACTTTTTTGATAGTTCGACGCTATGGCGCCGCTGAGCACCCCCTCAACGTCGAGCTTTCGCAACGCTTGCTCCAAATCTTCCAACTCCTTCTCCCGCTCGCCGCCCGTCTCGACCTTCATCAGTGGTAGGCCAGCGCATTCGGCAAAGAGATCGATAAGGTGGATGTTGGGACGGTGGAACATCCACGAGTCCTCTCGCTTCGGGATCATCGCAACTAGTTTATCGATTTTGTGTCCTTGATCCACCGCCAACCAGAGCGCAAAGGCCGAGTCCTTCCCGCCGCTGCACAGAGCCGCTATCTTCATGACCATCGCTAAAAATCTACCCGCTGAAAACTAAAAGCTATAGCCCGAACGCCACCCGGTTCGTGCGTCCCTATTTGAACAGTTTGAGCCCCAGAGATTCCAAAGGCTTGAAATGCTTCATGTCGAGCGTGCAAAGCTTCGCGCCGTTGTTCATCGCCATCGCGGCAATCATCACATCGGTTCTTAATACGGGCGTCCCTCTCTTCTCCGCCTTCAGTTCCAATTCGGCGGCCAAGCTTGCGTCTTCCTTCGCGT
>CAZLQN010000059.1:0-5813 GCA_964561735.1 Hadarchaeota archaeon (SeqCode)
AGGGAATACAGGCACGTTTCGTCAAGCTCATAACCAAGTTCAACCAGCTCATCCGCAGGTTCGCTCCATCAGAAGTTTCCGAAAAATGGCAGATAAACGTCGAAGAAGGCTCGGTCGCATTCGGCTCGGCAAAGGAAAAGTGGGCGGTTTCCGTGCCACAGATGAAAAAGAGAAACATCAGCTTCAAAGATATCATCGAAGCTCACCAAACGGGCACGCAAGCCGAACTCGCAAAAAAAACCCCTCTTTTTGAAGTCGTGCTCGACATGGTCATCCGCCACCTTCCGAACCCGAAACAAGCACAGGCGGCGCGCATACCTGTGATATGGAAGGGCGACCCGAACAGCGAACTCGGCAAGGACATGATGGCCTGTAACCCAAAGGGCAAGATCTGTATGATCATCACAGACATAATAGTGGACGAGCACGCGGGCGCCATCTCAACCGGGCGGATTTTCTCAGGCACCCTCGAAAAGGGAAAGGAGGTCAAACTCGTCGGCACCAACCAGGAGGCGCGTATACAGCAGGTCGGAGTTTACATAGGGCCGAACCGCATCCCCGTGGATCAGATACCCGCTGGTAACATCGGCGCGATAATCGGCATGAAGGAAGCCTACGTCGGCGAAACTTTGGTCGAGACTGGCGCTGAGGGCGTTGGCTTCGAGGAGATCCGCTACATCAGCGAGCCGGTCGTGACCGTAGCTGTCGAACCGAAGAATTTCCAAGACCTGCCTCGCCTCATCTCCGAACTCAAGAAGATATCGCGAGAAGATCCAAACGTCAAAGTTAAGATCAACGAGGAAACTGGCGAGTACCTCGTCTCTGGCATGGGTGAGGTGCACCTTGAAATCGTCGAGTACAAGCTGAAAGAGGCGGGCCTCGAGGTGAAGAAATCCGAGCCGATCGTGGTCTACCGAGAAACGACCAAAAACAAAGCTGGGCCGGTCGAGGGCAAATCTCCAAACAGGCACAATCGATTTATGATGGCTGTGGAACCGCTTGATCCACAAGTCATCAAGGCCATCGAAGAAGGCAAGGTAACTGTCAAACAGGAAAGGAAAGAGCGTGCGAACATGCTACGCGAGCTGGGCTGGGACACGGATTCGGCGAGGGGCGTCGTTACAATTGTCGGACAAAATATCCTCACAGACGTCACGAAGGGTATGCAATACATGAACGAAGTCAAAGATCATGTCATCGAGGCTTTCACGGAGGTCTGCAACGAAGGGCCGCTGATGCGAGAGCCCATGCGAGGAGTCAAAGTGATGGTAACAGACGCGACGCTCCATGAGGACAGCGTGCACCGCGGCCCAGCGCAGATAATACCGGCGGTGAGGCGAGCAACCCAGGCGGCCGTGCTTATGGCGAACCCAGTGATCCTCGAACCGATATTGAAGCTGGAGGTGCGCGTGCCCCAAGAGTTCATGGGCAGCGCGACAAAAGTCATCCAAGGGCGAAGAGGCAAAATCGTTTCTATGGAGGGGGAAGAAGAGGTCTCGGTCATCAAAGCTTCCTTGCCCGTAGCTAATTCTTTTGGTCTTGCAGCTGACATGCGTGGGGAAACCGAGGGTAGGGCGATTTGGGGAACCGAATTCGAAAAATTTGAGCAGATGCCCCGCGAGCTGGAGGAGCAGGCCATCCGTGACACCCGCAAGCGCAAGGGATTGAAGCTCGAGGTACCAAAACCCGAAGAGTTCATGGATTAGTTAAGCGATCTGCTATCGCGCCAAATTTTTCCGGCTCAAGATCCATTACGCGTGCTTCAGCAATCTCATGTGGTAGCTTTTTATCTATAAACACCCTACGCTCTGACTTCGACAAGTGCCTCTTTGGAAAAACTTCATCGAACGAATGACAAAGTGCATTCCGCACGCGCTGGCGTCGATGCTGGAAGAGCGCTCGAACAACATTAAGAAAAACTTGCTCGTCTTTGACCTTGAACGGCGGCTCGCGTGGCCTTAGCTTGACGATCGCCGATGTGACTTTTGGTTGGGGTACAAACGCTTCCGGTGGCACTTCACCGAGCAGCTCAACACGTGCGCGGTAGTAAGTGTTGACTGTTAATCTACTGTAATCATCAGATCCTGGCTTTGCCACCATCCGTTCGGCAAACTCCTGCTGATACATCAGCACCGCGAGCTCGAACTTTTGCTCAAGCAACCTGAATGTAATATCTGAGGAGATGCCGTATGGTAAATTTGCGACGACTTTGTCGAACTTGGGGAGTTCGATGCGCAGCGCGTCGCCATGGACTATCTGTACGTTCGAGAGGCCCCTCAACTGTTCACGCAAAATCTTGACGAATCTCCTATCGCGCTCGATAGAAATTATTTTACCCGCTCGCTGGGCAAGCAACCTCGTCAAATTTCCTATGCCAGCACCTATTTCCAAAACGACATCTTCGCGAGAGAGATGCGCGTGATCCACCATCTTTTCCAGAACAATTGGATCTACCACATGGTGCTGGCCGGCCCGCTTGCTCGGCCGTATGCCATACCTACGCAGGGTCGCTAAAATCTGATTCAACATCATCGTGTTTTAATACCGCTCAAGATAAGAAATTGATGCAGTTGGTGCATCAATGGTCTCCGGGGCCTTTTTGATCGGGAAAAAAGAGTTGTTTAAAAAGCTGAAGAAAGGCGTACTTCTGAACGATGTACTCGAAAAAATGATCTTGGATTTTTACGGCCCCAGAGGCAAACGTGCACTGGAAACAATCAAAAAGTGGGGCGTGACCAGGCAAGGTGATCGATGGTTCGTGCGCGGCGTCCGAGGGGTAGAATATGAAGTCGTGCGCAGTTACTGTTCCTGTCGCGACTATGTGCTGAACGTCGTCACAGAAAAGGTAGATGTCGACATGTGTTATCATGCTTTGGCAAAAACCATATGCGAGTCACTCGACGCCTACTATGTGAAGAAATGATCAAACACCAATTTTTGGACAATATTTGCTCACAGGGCACTCCGCGCAGAGGGGTTTTATCGCCCTGCAGTATCGTCGCCCGTGTTGAATCAAAAGCATGTGCGCTTCTCCTCGACGTCCAACTGGGACCAGAGCTTCCAGTTTTATTCTAACCTTTTCATGATCATCTTTGGGCGCCGCAAAGCCGAGCCTCTTCGATATCCTAAAGATGTGGGTGTCCACGGGCAAAACATCGCGACCGGCCGAGAAAGCTAGCACCACATCGGCAGTTTTGTACCCTATGCCCGGCAGCGAAAGCAATTCTTGGCGGGCTGCTGCCAGAGGTTTTTTCAATACTTTACCGATGTTTCCTCCGTAGCGTTCGCAGATGGCTTGCGACAGTTCTTTCAAACGTTTTGATTTTATTCGATGGAGTCCAGCTGGCCTGATCAGTTTTTGAATTTCGCGCTCGTCGGCCCTAGCTATCTGCCGCGGAGTTCTAAACTCGGATGTTAGGCGCTCGTATGCCGTTTTGGTGTTGCGCCAGTTCGTGTTCTGAGAGAGTACGGTACTCACGAGCATCAGAAAAGGATCATCAGTATACCTGCGCCAAGGCTTAAATTCTGACCTTAGACGATCCAATATCGCTACCATTCGCTTGTCGTCGTCCATCTATACCCAACCTTAAATCTTGTGCCGACCAGCAAAGATTGGTGAATCATTGAACGCCTCATATGTACTATACCTAATACTTTTCTTTGGCTCTTTGGCTTTCGGCCTGGAAGCTATGCTGCTCGGCCTTGGAGGGCAAATGTCCATGCTATATTGTCGCAATAAGCGAAAGACGGTTACGCTGGCGCTGCTCTTCGGGCTCGCGATAGTGGGATTATCCGCCGCAACTGCTACACCTTTGGAACTGGAGCCACTCTACGTGTGCGTACTCGTTCTAGGATACACGTTCCTCGTCGGTGCGGTGATCTGGAATTTCAGAACCAAGTTCATGACGACGAGAGAGCTACACCTACCACGGACGGCTAGCGATGCAGAGATAAAATCGATGCTCAAAAAACGAGGCTTTGGGGCCGTCGTAAAAAAGAAGAAAAGGTAGAGGTGTGAATACTAAAAATTGTACAAATTCAGATTTCAGGCTGGTCCTCCGTAGTAGCCAACTTTTCGTTTCAAATCATCGACACACTCTGGGTTTAACAGTGTTGTGACATCTCCCACGGGCTCGTTTATTAGCAATGCCTTTAGGACGCAACGCATGATCTTACCGCTTCTTGTCTTCGACGACCCACTTGACCTGCTTCAAGAACTCACCAGAAATATTTCGTTTGGTTTATGGTTTAAAAGCGACGTCATCCACTAATTTTGGGCACCGTGGCCGCACCAAAGGAGGTAAAAAAGTAGAAAAATAGTTTTTTAGCATCTGTCTCATATAAAGCAGGGGGATTACTTGCCCAAGAAAACCTCACTCGAGTCTTTCTTCGACCCAAAAACAGTTGCAATAATTGGCGCCTCGCGTGAACCCCACAAACTGGGAAATATCATCTTCACAAATTTCATCAATTCGGGGTTCAAGGGCAAGGTTTATCCTATTAACCCAAAAGCCAATGAGATCGCCGGCGCCAAATGTTACCCCAGCATTAAAGCTGTGCCCGAAAGTATCGACCTAGCCGTTGTGGCCGTACCCGCCGAAATCGTACCACGGGTGATGCGGGAATGCGTCGCCGAGGATGTAAAAGCAGCAATTATAATTTCCGGCGGTTTTGGCGAAACCGGTCCCGATGGTAAAAAACGAGAGGATGAACTCCGGAGAATAATAAAAGATTCGGACATTCGAGTCATGGGGCCCAACTGTATAGGGATATGGGATGGGCACACCAAAGTTGATACTCTCTTTTTCCCACCAGACCGCCTAGATAGGCCTCGCGAGGGATCGATTTCTTTTATCTCCCAAAGTGGTGCCTCTGGTGCGGCCGTCTTGGACTGGGCAGCTGAACAGGGAATAGGGATGAACAAATTCGTGAGCTATGGGAATATGATAGATGTCAACGAAATCGACCTGCTTGAGTATCTGAAGGACGACCCAATGACCAGCGTGATAATGATGTACCTCGAACAGACCGCGGATGGACGTAGATTGATGGAGGTCGCAAAACGAATTACGCCGAAAAAACCGATCATTGCCCTAAAGGCTGGAAACACAGAGGCCGGTGCACGAGCAGCTCTATCCCACACTGGTGCATTAGCTGGTTCTGACCAAGTATACGACGCGGCATTCAAACAATCAGGCATTGCCAGAGCTTACAGTTTCGATGAACTTTTGGACCGTGCGTTTGCTCTTGCTTTGCAGCCCCCCGCCAAAGGCGATCGGATCGCAATAATAACCAATGGTGGCGGCCTAGGCGTTATGTTAGCTGACGACATCACTCGTCAAAAAATCCGCACGGCAAAGTTCGATCCTGAAACAACCAACGCCCTTCGCCAAAAGTTTCCGGCGCGGGTGGGCATAGGTAACCCCATAGACCTAACGGGAGACGCCAACGAAGACAGCTACGAAACTGCGCTCAATTTGGTGCTCGCAGATTCAAATGTTGATGGAGCTGTCGTGATAATTCTATTCCAACTCCAAACGATAGAAGAAGGCATCGTGGACGTGATCGCGAAAGCGAATAAAAAATATGGGAAGCCCATCACCGTATGCGCTTTCGGCGGCGGTTTTGCGAGAAAATGCGTGAAAAAACTCCAATTCGAAAAAATCCCATGTTACCCAACGCCTGACCGTGCTGCCGAAGCAATGATGGGTTTAGTCACGTACGGTAGAAAACAACACGACAACCCTAATCCTAAATTTTTATGAAACCACCTCAAGAAGACCACCGTTTTCAAACGGTGGATGAATTGAGGC
>CAZLQN010000060.1:0-5719 GCA_964561735.1 Hadarchaeota archaeon (SeqCode)
GCTAAAAAATATTTAACAGGCCCAAATGTCCTTTCGTGTGTCTTGAAACCCTCTATCCGCTTTCCGGGCGAGGAATCGAGTATGCCTTTCAACTCAATTGACTCGCCGCTCAATTTTAAATCAAACGTCCCAGGATATGGATTAAATCCAAGCGTGCGCTTGAACTGTCTGCGATATCCATACTGGCGCATGTAGTATGAGCCCTCACCTAACCCAGATACCACTCTCCCGAGCAATTTGATCGCCTGCTGGCGGGCACC
Source organism: Hadarchaeota archaeon (SeqCode) (assembly GCA_964561735.1). Taxonomy (GTDB): domain Archaea; phylum Hadarchaeota; class Hadarchaeia; order Hadarchaeales; family Hadarchaeaceae; genus DYFS01. The sequence continues at coordinate 261 of CAZLQN010000060.1, forward strand.
GAAAATTGAATTCAGTCTCCGATGTGCTGAGCGTAAAATGGATACCCCTGCCTTTGCGAGTTGCACGCTTTGACCCCTCGCGCCGGGTGTGCGAGTGATCAGACCGCGTTTTTCAAGATCTATTAACCAACGTGCAGTAGTTTGCTGAGATGTACCGAGCCGACTGGCAAGTTCTCGTGAAGATATCTTACGAGGGGCGGTGTGTGCCCCAGCCTGCGCGAGCTCTAACAGGATGATTATATCTCGCATTTTCTTACCTTCTCAAAATCAGTTAGCTACTCAACTTTGATATATTAAAGTCTTTCGGATTTAATTAAAAAAGTTTTTATTAGACTAGTTTCCACTAATCAAAGAAGTTGAGGATGTAAAGTGATGGTTGTGGCTGAATGCGCGTCGCGATAAATGGTTTTGGTCGGATCGGCAGAATTTTCTACCGGGCGTGCCTAAAAAGACCAAAAAAATTCGAGTGTGTTGCTGTAAATGACTTGGCCGATGCTCGAACGCTTGCACACCTGCTGAAATATGACTCGGTTTTTGGAAAATTGGACATCGATGTGAAAGCTGATAACGGAATAATAACCGTCGGACAGGAGAAGCTGAAGCATATCTCGGAAAAGAATCCCGCTAAACTCCCGTGGAAAGAGCTTGGTGTCGACTTGGTAATCGAGTCCACTGGTGTTTTTACGGATAGAGAAAATGCATCCAAACACATCCAAGCTGGGGCAAAAAAGGTTCTGATAACAGCACCGGCAAAAAATCCAGACATAACGATCGTCTTGGGCGTCAATGGCGCGGATTACGATTCCAAGAAACACCACGTGATATCGCTTGGCTCCTGCACTACGAATTGTCTCGCACCTATGGCGGATGTACTCGAAAAAGAATTTGGTGTTGAGAAGGCACTCATGACCACTATCCACGCTTACACCAATGACCAGAGGCTACTCGACCTCATGCACAATGACCTCAGACGGGCTAGGGCAGCTGCACTCTCCATCATCCCAACTACGACCGGAGCCGCAAAGGCTATGGGTGAAGTTCTGCCCGCGACAAAGGGCAAGATGCATGGCATAGCTCTCAGAGTGCCTGTGCCCGATGTTTCCGCAGTGGACTTGGTTGCCCTTTTGAAGAGAAACACGACATCCGAGGAGGTAAACTCGGCTTTCAAAAAAGCAGCCGATGGAAAGCTGAAGGGTATCCTGCGGTGCGTGGACGAGCCACTCGTTTCAGTCGATTTCGTCGGTGACTCGCACTCTGCCATTGTGGACTGCGCCCTCACCACGGTTATCGGCGGAAACTTGGTCAAGGTGGTCGCTTGGTACGATAACGAGTGGGGCTATTCATGCAGGCTCGCCGATATGGCGAACAAGATCGCCGAGAGCATGCAGCGAGGAAGATAAGTTGGAGTTCCCGACTCTTGATGAAGCAAACGTCAAGGGCAGAATAGTCATTCTACGCGTCGACATGAACTCACCTATCGACAAGACAGGAGAAATTTCGGACGATACAAGGATACGCGAGTGCGCCCCCACAATCAACGAGCTGGTCCACAAGGGCGCGCGTATAGTGCTGCTCGCCCACCAAGGGCGTCCGGGCGGTGCAGATTTTACGACGCTCAAAAAGCACGCGGCACGGCTGAGTCATGTGCTCGGGATGCGCGTCGAATACATCGACGACATACTTGGGCCGTCCGCCAGAAGCGCGATAAAAACGATGAGGCCGTGTGAGATCCTGTTGCTCGAGAACATCCGATTCTGCGCCGAGGAGGGCTTGAGCAAGGGCGACTTGGCCAACACTCATATCGTGCGCAAACTCGCCGCTTTGGCAGATATTTATGTAAACGATGCATTTGGGGCGATGCATCGTTCCAGCCCATCGCTCGTGGGATTCGGTCATGTGTTGCCGACTTTCGCTGGCAGACTCGTGGAGCGCGAACTCCGCGGGTTGAGCAAAGCGCTTTCCCCAGAGCGGCCTTGTGTCTATATCCTCGGCGGAGCAAAAGTTGACGACTCGCTGGCGATAACAGAAAATGTGCTGAGCAAAAACTTGGCGGACCAAGTCCTCACGGGCGGATTGGTGGGGCAAACTTTCCTCGCTGCCTCAGGTCTAAACTTGGGGGATACAAATCTGCATGTCTTGCGTTCCATCCTCGACAAGACCGCGGGGTACGAACAACTGCTGACAAAGGCAAAAGGGTTGCTGGCTAAGTATGGCGGCAAGATAAAGATACCGCTCGATGTTGTGGTGGATGACAATGGGCGCGCGGTGGAAGTTCGGCTCGAACAGCTTCCAGTGGATCGCATGATGTCCGACATAGGCAGCAAAACAATAGCGGAGTACTCGCGCATCATCGAGGGTGCGAAGACCATCGTGGCGAATGGGCCCCTTGGAAGGTTTGAAAACGCAAATTTTGCCAAGGGAAGTTTCGAGGTGCTGAAGGCCATGGCGCTCTCCCCCGCTTTTACTATTGTGGGCGGCGGACACATCGTCGCCGCGGCAAATGCAGCTGGCGTGACCTCCAAAATCAAACATGTCAGTACTGGCGGCGGTGCATGCATAAGCTTCCTCTCCGGAGAAAAGCTCCCAGTGGTAGAAATGTTGATGCATGCCAAACGTGGGGCGTTAACTTGAAAAATATCGTTGTTATAGGCTTTGAATCAGCTGGCTTAACCGCAGCATCAACTGCCCGGGTGGTAAATCGAGAAGCAAATGTTACAGTCATCGAGCGCCGCTTGTATGCCATCTATCATCCATGCGGCATCCCGTTCGCGATAGGTGGGGATATCCCCCATATCAAAAATTTGGTAGAACCCGCGCCTCGACTGCCGAACTTGGACGTGAGAACTGCAACAGAAGCCATCTCTCTAGATACGAACAAGCGGATTGTAGAGGTTGTCAATCGCCACACAGCCAAACATGAGATAGTCGAGTACGACGCGCTGGTTCTCGCCACTGGCAGCTTGGCGCCGAAACCCCCAATTCCTGGGGTGAACTTGGGCAACGTGCACACCGTCAGGACCATGCGCGATGGGGAGGAGATCATAGCCGCTTTGCCGAGGGCGATGAATGCCGTCGTTATTGGAGCTGGACCAATAGGTATCGAAACCGCCGTAGCGCTGCACAAGCGCGGGCTCGGGGTCACACTAATTGAGATGCAGTCCAGCGTGCTGCCGGGGATGCTCGACCCAGATATGTCGGATTCGGTAATCGAACAACTGAGAGGGCACGACATCGAGACCATCTGCGGCAAACGTGTTGAGGAAATATGTGGACAAGATAAAGTGAGCTCGGTCGTCGTAGATGGTGAAGAGATACAAGCTGACTTGGTCGCGATAGCCACTGGGGTCAAGCCGGATATAGAGTTGGCGAAGGCGGCTGGCATAAAGGTTGGTCCAACAGGAGCGATCGAGGTCGATGACCACCTGCGCACGAGTGCCCCAGACGTCTACGCCGCAGGTGATTGTGCTGAATCCAAATGCTTCATAACCAAGCGACCGACACTCAGCCAACTTGCCACAACTGCCATTCGCATGGGGAAAGTCGCCGGGACAAATGCGGCTGGAGGCGATGAAGTGTTCCCAGGTGTGCTCAATACCGTCGTAACTTCAGCTTACGGACTGGAGATCGCATCAACTGGTCTGACTATGAATACGGCAAAGATGGTCGGCATGGAACCGGTGGTCGGACGCATTCGAACTCTGAGCAAACCCAGTTACTACCCGGGCGCTGAGCCGGTGATCGTCAAACTGCTGGTCGAACCTGGCACGCGCAAGATACTCGGCGGCCAGATGATAGGCGATGGTTCAGCTGAACGCGCGAACATGCTGGCGCTAGCAATAAAGCACGGAATAATCGTGGATGATCTCGCGCGCATGGAGTACTGCTATGCTCCACCGGTATGCGATTGTATCGAGCCACTCGTAGTCGCTGCCGAAGCCGTACTACGAAAACTATAGTGATAGTCGAGCACTTGTTATTTTATTTTGTTGATGTCGACTTTCAGTTCCTTTGCGATCTGCTCGAGTTCCTTCCAAACTTCGTCTGCGATGGCTATGCCCTCTCTCACGCGTTTTTCGCGCACCTTTCGCTCTGGCTCGCCGGGTATCATTATCTCCTGTACGCCAGGAGCTTTTTTGGAGGCTTTGATCTCTGCCACGTAATCCTTGACCCGCGCCTTGAACTCTTTGGGCGAAACAAATGCCGATGGATCTATCGCTATCATGAAATCTCCTTTCGTGCAGAAATCTTTCACCGGCTCGAGCGTTCCATCAACACCCTTGCCGACGCCCGCACGTACAAGTGGGCCAGCGAGTAGCTCGAGGACAAAAGCCAGAGCGTAGCCCTTTGGGCCGCCAAACGGGCTCAACGCACCCTTTAGGCCCTTCGCCGGGTCTGTCGTCGGCCTGCCCTCGCTGTCTATGGCCCATTCCTCTGGTATCTTCTGTCCTTTCTTCATCGCATCGACGAGTTTTCCACGAGCGGCCACACTCATCGCCATGTCGAGGAGCACAGGTGGCTCCGTCGGGAAACCTATCGCAAGAGCGTTGGTGCCAAGCAGTGGCTCGACGCCTCCCCACGGGTGCACGAGGGCATCCGTCGTAGTCGTGACTATGCCTATCATCCCATCACGCATCGCGAGCTCAGCATAGTAACCGGCGATGCCGAAGTGGTTGGAGTTGAAGACGCCGACGGCTGCTATGCCCTGCTTCTTCGCTTTTTCGATCGCAAGTTTCATCGCTCGAGTGGCGACATGATGGCCCAATCCGTGGCCGCCGTCGATCAATGCCGTCGCCGGGGTCTCCTTGATTACTTTAACATGGGCTTTGGCGACTATCTTGCCTCGCTTGAGCGCGCGCATGATGTACGGCAGCCTCATGATGCCATGCGAAGCGAAACCTCGAACATCACCTTCAGCCAGAACTTCAGCAGTGGCGTTCGCTTCATCATCAGTAACACCGAGCTTTTTGAGTAGGGCATGTACTATTGCCTTCTCTTGCTCGAATGTAATAATCATTCAATTCCCAAAATCTCTTCAGACATCATACTTAAAAAACGTGGTAATGATGACTGTCTTATTTACGACAAGCTCATGTTGGAATGTCTTATTTAAGACATCACGTTACGAGTTCTCCGCCTCGAAGCACGAGCTCGCCACCATTGCCTTCTTCGTATATCACCCAACTCAAGCGAGGCGCCGCCAGCGACATCTTCTCCAAAGTTTTCATGACGCGCCATCGTTGATCATCATCCTGCACATCGGTGAAACCCCATCGCGCCTCCTGTGGCTCAAGGCAGCTAAGGATATCCCCCTTCCGCCACAGCTTTATGCACTTTTTCAAACTTCGCAGAGCATTGTACTCGCGGGCTATCCACTTGAGAAATTCGAGCTCACCAGACTCCACGGCTTCAAGCGTTTGGTAGTGTAGTAGGCCCATTCCTCCCGCCGATGCTTTGGTCGA
>CAZLQN010000061.1:0-5680 GCA_964561735.1 Hadarchaeota archaeon (SeqCode)
GATGCCAGCAACCGCGCGGAGAATTTCGCAGCGCCGCCGAAATTTTCATGATTGATCCTTAAATCTAAAGCGAATACCTTCCTTTCAGTCGCGATGAAGTGCCGCTCGGCCAAAACCGCGAAGTTGGCTGCTAAGAGCAAGATAGCAACGAGTTCCTGGTCTATCTTACGCTGTACGCTTATGATCTCATCGTGCCCTTCAGCGACACCGGCCCAGACGACGCGAATATAATTCAGGTTCGGGAACGCCCCGATGCCTTGCACGTTCACGTCAAACTGCGCCGTCCCCGTAACGCTTCTCTTCAGGGCTTCTTTGATCCCCTAATTTTGTCCTCCGGGACTTCACCCAAGAACTTCATCGTCACGTGGATGTTGGGTGGTTCGACGAGCTTGAGATCGGCACCCGTCGCCGCGAGCTGCTCCTGCGCGGCCACAAGCCTCCGCCTGACCGCCTCGTCTATGTCGACCGCCACGAACGCGCGCATCAGATCACAAGGATCTATGCATCCAAAATATAACAGCTTTTTGATGATATTGGCTAGGCCCAAAGCGCCAGTTCAGCAACCAGCCCCAAACACGCTACGGCGGCCACAATAGGCATTATCAATAGACCATACTTTGAGAACTCTGAGAACGAGACCGGCTGCCCCTTGTCGGATAGGATTTTCGCCCACATCAGCCCAGCCAAGGAGCCCATGAGCGTCAAGTTAGCCCCGAAATTGGCCCCGAGTATCAGCGCGAGAGAGGATCCCACGCTGGATGCGGCTAAAATAATGAAAAGCGGGCTCTGAAATGTCCTCACGAGAAATATGCTGGCCGGATGATTGTTCATGAAATTACAAAGCGCCAGCGACAGGTAAGTGATGGCTACGGTCAGCAGAACGGGGTTACCGATCCTAGACAACTGAGAGGCCAACATGTCCGTCCAGCCAGCTGAGGCAAGGCCATCCACGATAATGAAGAGACCTATGATGAAAGGGATAACTTTCCATGGAACTCTCCGTATGATCTCCTTCAAGCTCGAGTGCTGCGAGATACCCCCCGTCCCTTCATACGGACGACGGCGAAAGAGGTCGTGTAAAAACATCGCGATGGCGAAAAAAGGCGGCGCGACCCACGGGGCGACTCCCGTCAAGCCTGGTGAGATGCTGAAGACAGCAATGCTGAGGACCAAGATGGTCAAGCCGAACAGTGCCCCGCTTCTGTCCTTGAGGGTGCGGCTGAGATCTACCTCTGGCACCACAAGTTTCTCCGGTACCTTTCTCCTAAAAACAAGCCAAAGCAGAAGTAGGCATACTACTTCGGCAAGGATGGATGGGATCAGCATCCACTTCATGTACGGGACGAAGGTAAGGCCAGCAGCATCCGCCGCTATTATGTTTACTGGATTCCCAATGTACAGGGTCACGCTCATTATGTTAGCAGCGAAAAACATGCTGAACAAGAATGGAATCGGATTTATCTTCGCGTCCCTGCATGTGTAGATTATAATCGGAGTCATTGTGAGGATGACGATGTCGTTGTCCGTGAAGAGGGTGAGGAAGCTGGCGAACAAGAAGATATAGATGAAAAGCCTTTTCCCAGAACCCCTCGAGAGTCTGATCACGCGCATGGAGAGGTACTCGAAGAAGCCCGTGTAGTCGAGAGAAACGCAGATGTAAGAGAATGACACGATGATAACCAGTATGCTGTAGGGCCTGATGTTCCCGACCCCCATGACCCCACGCCAAATCGCATCGACGCCAATGGAGAATGTCAGAAAAAGCAGGATCACTCCGATGATCGGGGCGTAGCCGTAGTCGATGTGAACATACTTGGATGTGAAAGGAATTTTTACACTCGGGTGCTTGTAAACAAGATAAATCGTCAGGACGAAAACAGCGACAGGTACTAGGGATAAAACGTCCAAAGGCAACACCTGAGGCGTCTTCGATGCTCTAAAGTCATACTGGCTGCCCAGCTTTCCTCACGAGGATGACTGTGCACGGGGCATTTTTCATCAGGTAGTCAGAAATGCTTTCCGAGAAAAAGCCGAGCAAGCCCTTCCGGGGAATTGTGCCGGTCACTATAACATCACAGGAGTTTTTCTTAGCGAAGGAGATGATCGCGTTTTTAATATCCGTAGACTCGACTATCTCAAGTTGGCTTTTCAGGCCTGCTTTTTTAAAGAGGTCGATCACCCAAGAGAATTTATCTGAAACTTCCTTCCTGATAAAGTCGCTCAGGAGATGAACGACATGCAGTACGTAAACTTCGGTATCATTGGAGCAGAGCTTGACCGCGGCCTGAACAACTTCTTCCGGAGTTGCCTCGGTTATGCACACGAGCATCTTCTTGGACATCATCTCTCTCAACCCTCCCTCTACTTCGCCGACTTAAAGTTTTCCATTACTTGATGTTCCGCCGGCCGACATTGTGGACGACGATCACAAATCTTCCGCCGTAAGCAAGTTTTTCGAGAGCTACACGCTTGCCAACGCCTGGGAGATCAGTTTCCACGATTTCAACTATCCGCACACCTCCAAAAGTTTAAAGTGGCGAACCGAGATAAAAGTTTGTGCATTTCGAAGGTGATGGCATGAAACACAAAATTGGCGTGATACCTGGCGACGGCATAGGGCCGGAGGTCATCCGCGAGGGAGTAAAAGTCCTCAACGCCGTCGCGGAGAGCACTCCCGGATTGAAATTCGAGTTCACAGAATTTCCGTATGGATCCGAATACTACCTCAAGACGGGCGAGCTGATTCCTCAGGCGGGACTAGACAAGCTCTCCGAGATGGACGCGATATATCTCGGCGCGCTCGGCGATCCAAGGGTGCCGCCGGGCGTGCTCGAGCAGGGCATCCTGTTGAAGCTCCGCTTCTACTTCGAGCAGTACATAAACCTTCGCCCGATCAAACTTTACCCCGGCGTCCCCTGCCCGCTCAAGGGCAAAGGTCCGGAGCACGTCGATTTCTACGTGGTGCGCGAGAACACGGAAGATTTCTACATAGGCATAGGTGGGCGCGCGAAGGGGAAGTCGAAGACTGAACTGAAGGTGGCGCGCTCGATATACGATGTGAAGTTTGGCCTCGACATAGACGTGGATCGCGATGAGATAGCGTACCAAATAGGCATCGTTAGTCGGAAAGGATCGGAGCGAGCCATTCGATACGCCTTCGAACTCGCGCGGAGGAAAGGCAAAAAGCGCGTGACATCGGTGGACAAGGCAAACGTGCTGACCTACGTGTACAGCCTCTGGCGGGAAGTCTTCGAGAAGGTGGCGAAGGATTACCCAGAAATCGAGACGGAGTTCGCTTTCGTCGATGCGATCACGATGTGGTTTGTGAAAAATCCAGAATGGTACCAGGTAGTCGTAACACCCAACATGTTTGGTGACATCATCACAGATCTCGGCGCGATGATTCAAGGCGGCCTCGGCCTTGCTCCGGGGGGCAACATCAATCCTGAAGGCGTGAGCATGTTCGAGCCGATCCATGGTTCAGCGCCGAAACACGCCGGTAAAAATGTTGCGAACCCGCTCGCTGCGATTTTGGCCGGGCATATGATGCTCGAGCATTTGGGTGAACAGGAAGCGGCCAATAAAGTCGAGCGGGCGGTCATCGAGGTCCTGAAAGAGGGCAGGGTAAGAACTTATGATCTTGGTGGCAAATCGAGTACTTCCGACGTCGGGAATGCAGTAGCGACGAAAGTAAAAGAATTGTAACCATTTACAACGTCTAAATCTTAACTCAACATCAATTACTTTCGCCCTGCAAAATATCGGTTGATTCCGTTGACCATCGCGTCCACGCTGGCTATGACGACGTCCTCGCGCACGCCCTTCGCGATGTAGAGGTTTCCCTTCTCGTCCTCGAGCTTCACGGTGACCTCGGCCAGCGCGTCGCTCCCGCCGGTTATGGCGTCCAGATGATACTCCTTCAACCTCAACCCGGAGATTTCCTGCATCACGTTGCGGATGGCGCTTATCGCAGCATCTACTGGACCAACTCCTGTCGCGGAGCCAGCCCGCTCCTCTCCTCTGACCGAGACGCGCACTGAAGCGGTCGGCGTGACGGTGCTGCCAGTGAGCACTGTGAACTCCTTCAGTTCGACCACCTTCTCCTCCTTCGGCAATGCTCCGATCACGCTCTCCACTATCGCCCGAACGTCGCTGTCCGTGACCCGCTTGCCTTTGTCAGCCAGCTCCCTGATGCGCTTGGATATTTCTATCGCCTTATCTTTAGTTGCCTGCACACCAAGGTCCTTGAGATATTTTTCTACAAGATGCTTGCCAGTGTACTTGCCCATGATTAGGCGTCGGTGGTGTCCAACCAACTCTGGAGACATCGCCTCATAGGTGCCGGGAAGTTCGATTACGCCGTGCGCGTGCACGCCGGCCACATGGGCGAACGCATTTTCCCCGACGATGGCCTTGTTCGGCTGCACGGGGATGCCGCTTATGCGCCTGACGAGTTCGGATGTTTCGACGAGCAGTTTAGTTTGAATCCTCGGCTTAATTCCGTAGAGGGCGCGCAGGCCCATCACGACCTCTTCGAGCGCCGCGTTACCCGCGCGTTCACCTAGCCCGTTGATGGTCACGTGAACTTGTTCCGCCCCGGCCTCGACCGCCGCGAGCGAGTTCGAGGTCGCTTGCCCGAGATCATTGTGGCAATGTACGCTGATCGGCACCTTGACGACTTGCTTCAGCTGGTCGATCAAGTAATACATGCCCCGAGGAGTTATCACTCCAACGGTATCGGGCACGTTTATGCGATCCGCTCCAGCATCAACGACCGCTTGACATACTTTTTTTAGATACTCCAGGTCGCTCCGTGTTGCATCCTCGGCAGAGAACTCGACGATGACGCCGTGCTTTTTAGCATACTCCACGTGCTCGACCGCGAGCTTCAGCGCCTGCGCTCTAGTCTTCTTTAGTTTATGTTTTAGGTGAAGGTCGGATGTGGCGATGTATACATGAATGCTATCGACATCGCAAGCCAGATTCGCGTCGATGTCTTCCTTCTTGCACCTGGCTAGGGCGCAGATCTCGGCATCGAGCCCAGCTTTTACGATCGCGGTGGCGGCCTTCCGTTCACCTTCGGATGTGATGGGGCTGCCTGTTTCGATCGTGTCGACGCCGAGCCTATCCAGCTGGCGAGCGATCAACAGTTTTTGGTCCGGCGTGTATGAGACGCCGGGGGTTTCCTCTCCATCGCGGAGCGTGGTGTCAAATATCCTCACGCGCTTGGGCAGTTTGATCCCCTTGCTCGCCTGCTTTATGTAATCGCTGACGAAGACCTCTTTCTTCAATCGAACCACCGAAATAGTCTTGATGCCCCCTAATTTTAGCTTTCGCCTCGGGTTACATGCCTTTAAAATATCTGGGTATGTGCCCCCCCAAAATTCCCAAAATGCGCCGATCGGCCGTAGGCACAAAAACACTAACCGCATGAATAAATAGCAAGCGGCGAATGATTGACTGAGGTTCAGCATGGCAAAGCGCATAGTAAAGGTTCTGGACACAACGATGCGTGATGGCGAGCAGACGCCAGGAATAGCGCTAGCTCCCGAGCAGAAGCTGCAGATAGCCAGGGCTCTAGACGATTTGGGAGTCGATGTGATCGAGGCTGGGTCGGCGATAACTTCCGAGGGCGAGCGCAAGGCCATCAAGATGATATCGGGCGCGGGTCTGAAGGCCG
>CAZLQN010000062.1:0-5663 GCA_964561735.1 Hadarchaeota archaeon (SeqCode)
AGATAAGGGCAATACGCCGGATGAAGTCGTCCACGCTGGCAGTTTACCGTTTGGCGGATGCCGTAAAAATCTGCATAGGAATATTCTGTGTGGAAGCGCTCCCCTACGAAGCGTTTTTCAAAAAAGTCGTGGAGGAGCAACTCGGAATAAAATTGACGGATGTTGGCAAGTTTGACATTAAACACGGAAAGTTTACAATTTACTGCAAAGGAAAGCCAAAACGTGAATTGGACGTCGATTCGCTCAGGCAATTCGTGGACACGCCGTGCAAGTTGTGCTTTGACTTCGCATCGGATCTAGCGGATATCTCGGTCGGAGCGGTCGGATCCCCGCTTAGTTATTCAACGGTTCTTACTCGCACCTCCATTGGTGAAGAAGCATTCGAATTGGCCAAGTCAGCTGGGGTGCTCGATGTAACGTCTCTCACGGATGTCAAACCTGGCATTGATTTAGTGAAACGTTTATCGCTGAAGAAAATGCAGAACGCTTTAGGGGAGATCGAACGGCGGCGGACATCAAACCAACCTCTGCCAGTGGCGGTTGAATCCATGTCTGGCACGTTTAAGCCTAGCGCTTGATTCACAGCAATTTTTTGATCGATTGAATGACTTTCGTCGGCTCCGGTCCAATCGGTGAGCCAATAACAACCTGGGTTATGTCGAGCTCGCGTAGATCGTCGAGACGCGCCTTCAACTTGGCGATGGGCCCACACACGGAAAAAGCTTCTATCATGCTAGGCGTCACAGCCGCAGCCGCCTTCTGGATTTCCCCATTTCCAAGATACTTGCGCACTTTTGCCACATCTGCGGGCGAGATATCGTGACGCTCGAGCGAGCTCTCAGGGCTGGAAGCTGTGATAAACGCCACGACGGTCTTCACGATTGACCGCGTCTTCTCAATATCATCGTCTATCGACGTGGCCATGTACGCCGCGATATCCAAATCCTTCAAATTTCTTTTTGACTTCTTGGCGCCCTCGCGGATGTATGTTATACATTCTTTCATATCATCAGGATGCGATGCGTTTATCAATACTCCATCGGCTATCGAACCCGCAAGCTCAAGCATGCGCTGGCGCCTGCCACCTATGTACACTGGTATCCTCCTATTCGGAGTGTGCCTCAGCTTGGCGCCCTTGCATGTAAAAATTTTTCCAGAGAAGTCAACGCGTTTTCCAGCCAAGAGTTCTCTTATGATGTGGACGGCCTCCTCTACGGACTTGACGGGGTCGTGGAGCTTGACACCGAGCGTCGCGAGATAAACTGGGTCACCCGCGGAGATCCCGAGCACAGCCCTGCCGTCGCAAAGCTCATCCAATGTGGCGATGGCCGCAGCGGTGATCGCTGGGTGGGTGAGGTAAGGATTGGTCACACCTGGGCCGAGCTTCACGCGCTTGGTCTCGGTCGCAAGCCTCGCAAGCACGGAGTGAACGTAGCGATTGTGGTAGTGGTCACATATCCAGATGTGCTCGAATCCTGCTTTTTCAACTTCCTTCGCGAGCTTGGCTAAAACGTCGATCGGTTTGTATGGTACGAACTCCACACCAAATTTCATCTTCTCCCTGATGGTTTTAATGTGGGTATGTTAAAATACTCGATGGTGTGTAAATGCAGGTAATAGCTCTCGAAGGATTCCCAATTGTGAAACGCGGAGCCGACATTGGCGAACTCATCGCTCGCGCAGCTGATAAACAAGGCCTCGAATTGGAGGATGGCGATGTCGTCGTCGTGACACAGAGCATAGTTTCGAAAGCCGAAGGGTGTGTCGTAGACCTCGACAAGGTGAAACCTAGTGAATTTGCCAAGCGATTGGCGAAGCAGCTCGACAAGGATCCACGCGAGATGGAGGTGATCCTGCGTGAGTCAAAGGAGATCGTGCGGCTGCGGCACGTGTTGGTCGCGAGAACTCATCATGGATTTGTCTGCGCGAGCGCGGGCGTGGACCATTCCAATGTGGATTGTGGAAAGGTCACCCTGCTGCCGCGCGACCCAGATGCCAGCGCAGGGCGCATCAGGAGAAAGATAAAGCAGGAGAGCGGCGTGGACGTCGCTGTGATAATCACAGACACTCAGGGCAGGGCATTTAGGATGGGTGCGATCGGTACGGCGATCGGGTTATCCGGCATAAAACCTTTGATGCATTTACGAGGCAGGCGAGACCTGTACGGTAGGAAACTCAGAAGCAAAGTAATAGCTGTTGCTGATGCTCTCGCGGCTGCGGGGGTTGCCGTAATCGGTGAAGCTGGCGAAGGCACACCCGTCGCGGTAATAAAAGGAGCAACGTATGAAAAAGGCAAGGGAAGCGTGAAAGAGCTGATAATGCCGCGGGAAAAAGATCTTTTCGGGTGAGGCTATGCTCGCCATACTCTCGGGCGGGACTGGAACACCGAAATTGATCCAAGGGTTCTCGCGGCTGCTGAAGCCTGAGGATTTTTCGGTGATAGCGAACACCGGAGAAGACCCCATCATCTCAGGTTTGCACATTTCCCCAGACATCGACAGTGTGATGTACACGCTGGCTGGTATCGTCGATGAAGACAGGTGGTACGGCATCCGCGGTGACACATTTTTCTGCCACGAGATGCTCAAGCGGCTCGGACAAACGGAACTTCTGCGGATAGGCGATCGCGACAGGGCGACTATACTTTATCGCACGCTGATGCTGAAGCAAGGAAAGAAGCTTTCCGAAGTGACGAGGGAGATGTGCGAAAAATTGGGCGTGCGCACAAACGTACTGCCGATGACGAATGATAAAGTGCAGACGCGCATCCACACCGAAGCTGGCCCACTGACGTTTCACGAGTTCTTGATTGCTAGAGGCGCTTCTGACAAAGTCCTCGGCGTGAGTTTCGAAGGCGCCGAGAATGCGAAGCCAGCGCCCGGGGTGATCGAGGCGCTCCAAACGGCCAAGTTGATATTGATCGGACCCAGCAACCCCGTGACGAGCATAGGGCCAATACTCGCGATCAAAGAGATAAGAGAATTGCTCTCACAAAACCGCGATAAGGTGCTCGCCGTCAGCCCGATAATCGGGAGGAAACCAGTGAGCGGGCCAGCCGGAGTTCTGATGCAGGGCGTCGGGCAGGAGGTGACTCCACGCGGCGTGGCGCAGATGTATCGGGACGTCGCCGCGAGCATCTTGATAGACGAGAAAGACGACCAGTTCGCTCAATCTATAATGGAGCTTGGAATGAGGGCGATGTTCGCGGATCTGATGATGCCCGATCATGCGGCGCGGGTCAAGCTCGCACGAGCTATCCTGCAGCTCCCCCTCGCGGACATCAAGCTGCCGCCCGTCTGAGGCGTGCCATACGTCGTCGTCCGCTGCCTAGGGATTCTCCCAATTTCATTGATCAATCGCTCCAACTCTCGAGGGGCCATCATTTGGATCCGAGCGCCGGCCGCGCGTGAAATGTTTTCTTCTAGCAACGTGCCGCCGAGATCGTTCGCCCCTACGTTCAACATCATCTGCGCGACCGTCGGCCCAAGCTTGACCCAGGATGTTTGTATGTTGTCGATGTATCCGGCCAACATGAGTCTTGCGACCGCGTGAACACGAATGTTATCCACACCGCTTGAGCCATCTCGCACGATGCCTTCCCGTTGAAGCGGCGTGTTCTCGTGCATGAAGGGGAGCAACACAAATTCGGTGAAACCGTGCGTTTCGCGTTGGATTTCTCGCACGAGCGCTATGTGCTCAGCTTGCTCGCGCGGCGTCTCAACATGACCGTACATCATAGTCGCTGTGCTCGGTAAACCCAAACGATGGCAGAGTTTGATCGTCGTTTGCCACTTGCTTGAACTAATTTTTTCCGGACAAATTATATCCCGTACCCTATCGGCGAGAATTTCCGCGGCTGTTCCCGGCACCGAGTTCAAGCCAGCCGCCAGCAAAGTTTCGATCACTTCTTTTAAAGGCAGCCCGCTTTGTCTCGTGATGAAGTTCAATTCAGCCGGCGAGAACGCGTGTATGTGGATGTCAGCCGATACGTTTCTGATTGCCTTCAACATCGCAACGTAGTTTTCGAGCGTGAGCTCAGGATTGAGGCCGCCCTGCATGCAAATTTCAGTCGCACCAAAATTGAGCGCTTCTTTCGTTTTGTCCGAAATCTGTTCCAAGGTCAGCGTGTATGCGCCCTTGTCGCCTCGGTTGCGTTTGAATGCGCAGAACTTGCAATCACCCACACAAGTGTTAGAATAATTGATGTTTCTATTTATGACATAGGTTACGACATCACCAACTCTCTGGCGTCTAACTTCATCTGCCGCCAAAACGAGCGCGTGAAGTTCTCTTCCCTCTGCATGTAGCAAGCGCTCGCCTTCTCCAACGGTTATTTCCGTCCCTCCTAGCGCCTTCTCAATGATTCCGCAAAATTTTGGATCAAGTGAGTCGAATAATTTGTCAAACATCAATCCTGCCTCCGGTAACCATTGACATCCGCCAATTTACTTACGCACTCATAAACTTCCTTTGACATGAAACTTTTGTCCAAAGCGTAGCGTGGGTAAATAGGTAAGCGTTCGCGGGACGAGAACCCGACATTTTTAATAGTCATTTCAATTTCTTCGATGGTCGGCCACGGTCTTTCAGGATTGATGAAATCTGGCGTAACTGATGATATGCCTCCGAGATCGTTGGCACCTGCCAGCAAGAAGCGTCCAACGTTGGACACGAGGTTGGGTGGCACTTGAATGCTCATCTCAGGCATCAACGACCGCGCCATCTCCACAGTTGCGAGTAGCTCGGCCTCGCTCGGGCCAGCGCATTCCGCCATCGGTGTGTTGGGCTTCGGCGCGAATGGCTGGATGATGATTTCTTGAATGTGGCCGTAGCGCTCGTGAAGGTTCCGGACTTCGAGCAGCGAGCGCACGCGATCCTCAGAGCTTTCGCCTATGCCCACGAGCAGGCCAGTCGTGAAAGGGATTCGAAGTTTACCCGCAGCCTCAATGACTTCGAGGCGCAACCCTGGGTCTTTGCCAGGGCTGTTTCGATGCGCGGGAAGCTCCGCAACACATTCGAGCATCAGCCCCATGCTGGCGTTGTATCGGCGCAAAAGAAGGAGCTCGCGTTCATTTAGTGTGCCAGCATTTGTGTGTGGCAACAACCCGAGCTCTAAAATTTGTTGACAGAGTCCTACCAAGTAGTCAACCGTGTTTTTGTATCCCAATTCCTCAAGCTTTTCTCTAGCTTCGGCGTGAACATCGGGCCGTTCGCCGAGCGTGATCAAGGCTTCCGAGCACCCCGTGACTTTTGCCCGTTTCGCAAGCTCGATGACCTCTTCTGGCGACATGAACCAGGCGCCATCGTTCGGGTCGCGCCTGAATCCGCAGTAAGAGCAGAGGTTTCGGCAAAGGTTTGTGATGGGCAGAAAGACGTTGTTGGAGTAGCTGACCTCGCGCCCAATATGTGCGTCTGAATTCATCTAGATACCATCATAAAGATGCGCTGCTCAATAAATGTGTTTTGAGAATATGCTGACATTTGCAATCGTTCCGGTCAAGCGTCTAAAGGAGGCGAAATCGAGCCTGAGCGCCGTGCTCACTCCCAAACAGAGGCGCGAACTCGTCCTTGCGATGCTGAAGGATGTGTTGAAGGCGATGAGTGGCGCGCGTTCGATAACCGGCACGATCGTCGTTTCCCCAGATGACTACATCATAAAGTTT
>CAZLQN010000063.1:0-5292 GCA_964561735.1 Hadarchaeota archaeon (SeqCode)
ATAAACCGCTCTGGAAGTGGCTGCTCGAGATGTAAGACATGCGCATCCTGATGGCCTCAGACCTCTACTGGCCTTTTCTGCTGGGCGGCGGGGAAAGGCGGATGTACGAGATAGCGCGCAGGTTAACTAAAAAACACGAGATCCACGTCCTCACGCGGAGGTTCAGAGGGTTGCCGAGCCACGAGGTACATGAAGGCGTACACATCCACAGGGTCTTCGTCCCTTCCGCGGGGATAAAGCTCGAATCACCCGCCGATGGCTCCGCTTCGGGCTCTTGAGTAATAAGCTTAATTTCACCAGTTACAATACAATCATTGGCGGAAAAGATGGAATCATTGCTCGTAAAAATGGGGGAAAAAATCTACGATGAGAATAAGGCGAGATGGGAGGAAACACACATGGGGAAGATCGTTGCCATCGAAGTGGAAACCAAGAGCTTGGCGGGGGTAGGCGAGAATTTGGATGAGGCTTACGAGAACGCCTCGCAGAAGTACCCGAACAAGCGTTTTTATTTTAGGAAGGTCGGTCCCTGTCCTGCCCCAGCTTACCTATTCTGAAGGGATTGGATGCGGATCCCCTACGTGGATGGCATGCCGAAAATTAAGATGAAAGTCAGGGGGCCGAAGGGTGAGAGGGAATACGATGCTTACCTGGACACCGGAGCTAGCAGAACCCTTATCCCGGAAACCGATGCCATCGAACTAGAGCTACCCTACGTCGGGGACACCACGATTATAACTGGGGCTGGCAAAGACATCATAAGGCTCTACCGTGCGACGGTTGTTTTCTTGGATAAGGAATTCTCCATCCTCGTTTTTGGAAGGGATTTGCCCGAGCAAGCCTTGGTCAACAGCATGATTGGGAGAGATATTTTGGATCATTACAAAATCGGGTTTGACGGAATCGACAAGAAAATAGAGGTTCTGACCTAATACGTGAAGGCAGGGCGATTACCATTACGGTAGCTTCAAGATACTCGGGGCGTTGCTCGAGCAAAGGGTGAGCCGATGCGGATCCTGATGGCCTCGGACCTCTTCCACCCTTTCCTTCTGGGAGGTGGGGAAAAGCGGATGTACGAAACAGCGCGCAGGTTGGCCAAAAAACACGAGATCCACGTCCTCACGCGGAGGTTCAAGGGGTTACCGAGCCACGAGGTGCATGAAGGCGTACACGTCCACAGGGTCTTCGTCCCTTCCGCGGGGATAAAGCTCGAATCACCCGCCGATGGCTCCGCCTTCATGGCTGGCGCCTTGCTCAAGGGGCTGAATTTGGGGGATTTCGACCTATACGCTCCGCAGCAGTTCTTTCCCATCTTTCCCTTGTGGCTGATTGCAAAAGCGAAACGGAAGCCGCTCGTTGCGACCATTCACGATGTCTATCGCGAAACCTGGTTGCAGAAATACGGACTTAAGGGGTACCTTATGACCGGGTTTGAAAGAATGATGCTGAAGCTCCCGTATGCCAAGATAATCACGGTCTCGAACTCCTCGAAGAAAAAGTTGATTGAGAACGGTGTTCCCGAGCATAAGATAGAGATCATTCCAAATGGCGTCGATGTGGAGAGGTATGATGTGGTAAAGGTTCAGAAATCTGAAAGGCCGCGCGTGATCTACGTCGGTCGTCTAATCGGGTACAAACATGTCGACGATTTGCTCGTTGCGCTTTCTAAACTCGATTTTGATGTGGAACTATATATTGTGGGGGAAGGTCCGGAAAGGAAAAACCTCGAAGCCTTGAGAAGGGAATTGAAGATCGACCATAAGGTCACTTTTACAGGATTCGTGGATGAGCGGAAGAAAATAGAGCTCCTCAAGTCCTCTCACGTGCTGGTCCTGCCGTCCTCAACCGAAGGATTTGGCATAGCGGTGATTGAGTCCATGGCGGCTGGGACGCCGACTATTGCTGCAGACATCCCAGCACTTAGAGAAGTTACGCGGGGCGGGGAGGTCGGCCTGCTGTTTATCCCACGCAATGTCGATGAGCTCGCAATGAAGTTAAAGGGGCTTTTGAAAAACGAGAAATTGCAGCGCGAGTTAGCCGAAAAGGGCTACAAGCATGTAAAAGCGAAATTTGCTTGGGATACCATCGCTGAAAAAGTCGAACGTGTTTTCGCGGCGCAACTGTTCAAATAGGCATAACGGCCAGAACTGCACTTCGGCTCAACTACACCATTCCGCGCGCAACTTCTTTCAAATTTTCGATCCATTTTTCCTCTGAATACATTCCGGCTCTTTTTCGGCACAAAGCGGCGTCAAATTTATAACGGTAAAAATTCTTTACTGCAGATATCAAATTTTTAACGTAAGGTGTCTTAATCAGAAGGCCAGTTTTGCCGTGTATGACCGTTTCCCTGAAGCCACCCTCGTTCACAGCTATACTGGGTTTACCAGATGCCATCGCTTCTATTGGTACTTGGCCAAAAGGTTCGTCGACACTTGTCTGTATAGCGGCCTTGCAGCGGGAATAGAGATCAACTAATTTTTTGTCCGACACCGGGCCCACGAATTCCACGTTTTTCGAGGCGATTTTTTTGAGCATTTTAGCATAGGATCTATCATCGTATGCGCCGACTATCGTAAGTTTTTCCTCGGGCAGGCGTCTAAAAGCCTCGATCTGCAGTTCGACCCTTTTGGGCGGAGCAATCCTTTGGACGGAAAGGAAGAAATCTTTGGCCTCCCGGTGTTTGAATCTTTTGACATTTATTGGAACCCCGACCACTTCTGCGTCCCTGTTGTAGTACTTCTTTATCCCTTCCCCCACGAACTCGGAGCAACAAGCAAATCTATCAATTCTTCGCACAGCTTGCTGGTCGAGCTTCTTCATGAACCAGACCCACGCTTTGAACACCTGGCGCTGGAGGAATGGATATCTGTTTTTGATGAAGTCATAAAGGTCATAGAGGGGCCTGACCGCGGCGGCGGCCTCGAAGTGGAGCTGAGGATGGTTCTCTTTTCTCATCCCGACATGCTTTGCCCAATCGCCGGAGGTGATGATCAGGTCGTAATCGGAGAGGTCCATGTTTCTGAACCTGAGGACGGCTTCCGTCTGCATTAAACCGCGGCTGCGGCATATTAACGGGTGCTGAAATATTTTCATCTTTTTGAGTTCCGGGTAGGTCATCTTTGGTATGTATAACGTTGTCCATATATCGGCGTTGAAACCCCGGGCCAAAATCGCGGTTGCCCTGTCCATCCCACCCTTGGTGAAGAGAAAATCGTAAACTACGGCAGTTTTCATTTTTTCCCTATTTTAGGTTCACACGGTTTAATTAATAGACGTGGGGCGTGTCAAAACTTATCACCATGTATTTAATGGGATGGGAAGCCGGCAACAAGATCGCCCTGGATAAATGAACTGATTGATCCCAGAAAGGCTTCAAGGCACGGCAGAAGAGTTGAGACGAAAACATAAAAATACAAGGAATTGTTATGGTAGCAGGGTGAAGGGGAAGATTAAATGCGCAACGATGAGTTCATCAAAAAATACCTCAAAGACTTGGAGCTTGTGACAAAGCAAATCTCGCATGAGGATATCGACCGAGTTATAAAGCTCTTGCGTGACGCGTGGGAAAATGGGCGGCAGATCTTCCTCGCGGGGAACGGCGGCTCGGCGGCAACGGCGGCCCATTTCGCGGGTGACTTGACCAAATTTGCTTCGGTTGAAGGCAAAAAGCGATTTCGGGCCATGGCCCTAACGGACAATCTGCCCCTGCTCACAGCCATCACCAATGATTTGGGGTGGGAAAACGCATACGTCGAGCAACTAAAAAACTTCATGAACAAGGGTGATGTTTTAATAGCGATCAGCGTTCACGGTGGTTCCGGCGCGGACAAGGCTGGCCCTTGGTCTCAAAACCTCCTGAAAGCTGCGAAGTTCGTGAAGGACAACGGCGGAAAGGTCATCGGGCTGGCGGGCTTCGACGGTGGCGTTTTGAAGCAAATCGCCGACGCATGCATAGTTGTGCCCATAAATTCAACGCCCCACGTTGAGGGATTCCACTCAGTGCTGGCCCACCTTATTTGCGCTAGGCTGCGCGAACTGATAGCCGAGTCCTAAAGGAGCGTTCTCCTTGAAGGCAGTATTTTTAGACAGGGACGGGGTAATAAACGAAATCGTCTATTTTCCTGAACTAGGCTTGTTGGACTCTCCCCTCAATCCCAGGCAGTTCAAGCTGCTGCCCAATGTTACCAAAGCGATTAGAATTTTCAACAGGTTGGGCCTGAAAGTTGTCGTTGCATCAAACCAGCCGGCAATAGCAAAGGGCAAGACGACGGAGGAGCTTTTTGAAAAAATCAGGGCGAAAATGATAAGGGAGCTCAAGAAGGGTGGCGCGCGCATAGATGCCGAATACTACTGTTTTCACCACCCCAATGCCAAATACAAGAAGTACAGGGTCGGGTGCAGCTGCAGAAAACCAAAACCGGGGCTCCTCTTAAGGGCCGCGAAAGACTTGGAGATAGATCTTTCGAAAAGTTACGTCGTGGGCGACAGTTTAACAGATATCGAAGCTGGAAAAGCAGCGGGCTGCAAGACGTTCCTTGTAGGTTATTTAAATAGTTATTTATCTAAGTTAATTGAGGATAGAGATGTCAGACCCGACTTTATCGTGCCGAGCCTGCTCGATGCGGCGAGGGTCGTCAAAAAAGAGGTGAGTCGGTGGTAGAGTTGTACTTCGACACGGCGAGCGTGAAAGAGATAAAGGAGGTACTACCCTGGGGAATATTTACCGGCGTTACAACCAATCAAAAGATCTTTCTGGCAGAGAAGGGTGTCAACTTCAGGGGGCGGGTTAAAGAAATCTTATCTCTCATACAGGGGCATTTAAGCTTGGAGCTGACGAAAACCAATTGTCCCATTGATGAATTAATCGAAGAGGCCAAGGAGTTCTCGAGCTGGGATCCAAAGAACGTTGTTATCAAAGTTCCGATGTACCCCAATGGTATGGGGCTGGAGATCGTCCGCAGGTTAAGAGAAGAAAACATCAGAACGAACCTGACAGTTTGTGTGAACACGAATCAGATTCTGTTGGCGGCAAAAGCTGGGTCAACTTATGCTAGCATTTTTTTCAACCGAGCGAAGGATGCAGGGATTGACCCAGTGAAGGTGATTCGAGAATCCAAACAGGTAATCGAAGAAGGTGGGCTCGACACGAGGATTATCGTCGGAAGCATTAGGAAGCCGGAAGATGTTTCGCAAGCGGCCGTGGCTGGGGCGCACATAATCACCATCCCCTACAAGATATTGATGCAGATGGTGTACCATCCGAAGACCGAGGAAACTATAGCGGAATTC
>CAZLQN010000064.1:0-4972 GCA_964561735.1 Hadarchaeota archaeon (SeqCode)
GGGGCTACGAGAAGCTCCTGAGCCTCACGAAAGAAAGCATGGAAAAAGAGCTCTATATCATGGCTGGATACAAAACCTCCTTCCACTATCATAAGCAGAGGGATGAAACGTTAAACATCACTAGTGGGGCCGGTTATGTTGAGTTTGAGGGCAGGAGAGAAAAATTCAAGAAAGGCTCGGCCATCCCGATCAAACCAAGCACACCACATACCATCGTTGCCACAGAGAATACCTTAATTCGCGAGGTATCCACACCTCACCCTGAGGATGTCGTCAGGATAAAGGACTTTTATGAAGTGAGATAACTCCTCACTTGATTTTTTCAAACCTTTTATTTAGACGTCCAATAACCTGGGGAAGCGTTGTGTACTCGAGCTCCTCCGGCGAGAGCAAGTGCGGCTCGAACGGACCATGGCGACGCATGTACTCCGCTATCCCGACGGCCGTTTTTCGCGCCCCATCGAAAGCCACATCGTCGAATAGATCGGCTGGACCGATGAGTTCCCCATCGCTTACTTGAAAGCCCAGCGCGATTACGCGGGGCGGCCCGTCGAACCTCGTCGGGCGAGCGTGGCGCTGCGCGACGGGCATCAATGGTCCGCGATGAGAACCGCGCATCCACCCCGGCACGAGCTGAGGCATCGCGAAGGCCTCGAGCGCCTCTCCTGTGGCGGGGAAGCCCGACTGCGTCCTGACGATGCCAACTGGATCGTCCTTACCAACATAATGGCCCGCTATTTGGCTGAGACGCTCCGTACTTATCACAGCTGCAATTTCACCACTTTTCTTGAAGACGCGTTTTATGACGTAACGGCTCGAAATCCCTATCAGAGACAGGAGATCGTACATTTCTTCAGGACAGTTCAAGAAAATGCGCTTGGCCTGTCGAATGTCGTGCACCTCGAATTTGAAGCCATCGTGCAATTTCGGATCTATCACGAGGCCAGCCGTGTTGAATGCGTCCGCGTAGATCTTGAACAGCGGAAGGTTGAAGGCCGACGGCGATGTCTTGTCGCATGCAAAAACCACTATTGGCTCGCTCGGACGTTCCTCGAGCTCGAATTCGGCCACACCCGGACCCATGCCCCTGACATTACCGGAAAAAGCCTCGACGAGAAGGTCCTGACCGGCGCCGTAGTAGTGGCGCTTCTTAGCCAGAGTCGCTGCACTCTTAAAGGTATCCCAAGCCAGTTTGTGAATCTTGGGGCTGTCGACGCCATTCGCATGGCTCATTATCAGCTCGATGTCGTCGCCACAACTCGTGACGTGAAAACTCTTTATCATCCGATTTTTGGCAGCCTTTGCGAGCGAGTCCCCACAAACTTTTAGAAGCTCTTCAGGCACCTGCACGTGACCAGCTAGGCTACCGACATCAGCTTTTATCACACTCACAGTCGTTCTCATTCACTCACCATTTTTACTGATGGTTGTAACATTTAAACTTAAACTATGCGTAGAAAAAAGCCACCGCCGCCACTATTCCCGTGATGATAGAGATCGCCATGACCATCAAAAAGTTGAATATCGGCTTTGTCGCGGTTTCAGGTTTCATCGGTTGCCCTCTGAGTCGACGCCACATGTAGACGGTACGCTGGGTGCCGAGATGCGCGCTCTATATGCATAGCGGCAAGTTCACCACGAGTATTAGCATCCCAAGCACCAACATCCAAGCATCGTGCGTCGGGATATTTGGAAACGGTTACACCATCGCCTCGAGCGCAAAAACGATGGCGCTGTCGCTCACTCCACGGGCGAAGAGGAATATCGCGGCCCCAGCGCCGAAGAAGAGCTGTGCGAGCACGACATCGCAAGGATGGTGAGCGTGAAATAGGCCAGCGGCTGCCACCATGAGCTGAATCCCGACGGATCAGGGACGCTGACCGCCTTGCCGAGCTCCGAGAAAAATCCGCCTCCGCCCGCCCAGCGTCCGTACGCAAAACCAAAGGCCCAGCTAGCGACCACGAACACCCAGAAGAATGCATGCCAATATTCATCGCGCATGCTCTGCACCGGCAGCGCTACTTGCCATGCTCACGCTCGTAATCGCGTCTGGCGGCATCGATCGCGCGCTCAATGTAGCTCCTTCCCCTGAGGCTAGGCATCGGCTTGGAGGGAATCAATTTCGGAGTTCCTGGTTTAGAAGTAGGCAAAGAACGCTCCAAAACGGCCAATCGGCGCTCTAATTCAGCCAATTTTTGAGCTAATGCCTTTAATTGAAGTTCAAAAGACGAAATAACGTCATCTTTTGACTTTTGTTCCACAATTTTCACCTTGTTTTATCTTTAGCTCCTGGGTTTAAATGTTTTCTAATTTTTGAGGTTTGAAAACGCGTTCCTCCACCTCTCCGCCCGGGCTCTTCTCGGCAAAAATTTGCGCCGAAAATTTACTTATACACACACCCTTTTGCAACCAATAGTCAGGCATCAGGCCGGCCTTCATGCACGCATGCGAAAGGAATTCCTCCGCGTCCCATCCATACTCCACCTGCACCTGCGGTAGTAGTAGGCCAGCGCAACCAGACCACTCTACAATCAATCCATCCCTACCAATGACTATACACTTCGGGTACTCGCGCGGGCTCTTGACTTTTATGACCTCGGGCTTCGAGAGGACGCTCACCTCGATTTTGATGTCGTGCATCTCATCTACGCCTACCGGAGGAAAACGTGGATCTCTAGTCGCTGAGCTTATCGCAGCATCTATGACCGCCTCCACGAGCGGCATCGTGGGCAGAGGGTGACCTATACAGCCACGAAGCTCGCCATCCTTTGTCAAAGTGACGAAGACCCCGCGTCTCCCCTGAAGCTTCGCACCTACCTTCAGCGCTTGAGGCTTTTTCCCAGTACGTAGGTAACCTTCGATGGTCTGCCTAGCCAGCTTCACCAAAAATTTTCCTTCCTCCAACGTAAGCAAGCTACTTCACCATCCGATCGTATCTCGACGCCATGTCCAGTATAGTTTTCCAATGCTTGCCCTGCCAGTAGATCTTGCCACAGGTCGAGCACAGCCAAAATTCTCGGTGCGCGTCAAAAACGGTTCCGGGAACTTTGCCCTCGATTTCCTTTTTATCGGCACGTTCAATCGCGCCATTACACATCGGACATCTAGAATTCTCCGGTCGAATCATAATTTTGCGACCACATCGTTTCGAAACTTCGACCAGTTGTCCAACTACATCATTACTTCTGATAAAAATACTTTTAGAGCCTGTCTTTCTAGCTCGGCGATGAAGGTCGACATCGCATGTTAGGAGTATTCTTTTCTCACCATTGGCACGAGATATCAAAATATTGTCCTGTTCATTCGCAGGGACACCAAGGTCGCCAATATAAATTACATCATGTCCAGCCAAACGTAACCAACGTGTGAGCTTACCAAGCATGCCGTCGGCGACGAACTTCATACCGATCAATCGTAATTCGGCGATTGGTCACAAGTAGTTGTCGTTTAGCGTCACGTAAAATTTACGATCAAACCTAAACGCCGTATCTCAACATTAAAAAGTGCGGATGATGTAAATCCATAGGGTGGCAGTATGCGTCAACGTGTCGAGGTTACCTGCCCGATCTGCGGACGCTCCTTTAGCGTCGACCTAGATGTAAGTACATACGTCACGGCCGAGGCGACAATGCCCACGACAGGCAAGCGCGACATCTCTACCATCCTCCGTAGCCATGAGGCAAAAGTCGACTTCGTACTCCGCGCCATGAGGGCGCTCGCAAGCAGAGAACCCAGCGGTATGGTTGAGATCGAAGATATCGCCGACATCGCAGAAAAAGTTGGCCTAACCAAAGAAGCCATACAAGAAATTATAAAAAGCGAAAAAGAGGCGGGTCGGATATACGAGCCAAAGCCAGGGATAGTTTGCTTCGCTGCTCCACCAGAACGAACGAAACCTTAATCCTCGTCCGAGACTTCGCTGCCCTCGAATGTTTCTTCCAGCGATCTGCGTTCCCGTTCCTTGTCCTTCTCGCTTCCCTTGCGCTCTTTCTTGCGGCGTTTGAATCGACGCATTCGAACACCATTTGAAACTGGGCGCGCTGGATTTAAGCTATTGCACCGTAGGACTTTTAGATGATTTTTACTAGAGATTTATGGGTAGCCCGATGAAAACCAAATGGTCACTGTTTTTTATTTGTATCATGACTTTGTCGCTTGTCGCTATTCAAATTATTCATAAACAAAACGAAACTGTCGATGCCGCGTCTGATGCCAGATGACCTTCTCGACAAATTTGCTTCAAAAATCTGCTTGCCCAGCCAAACGATCGCACACGCACAAAAAATTTGTAATAATGTTACCTGAGAAGCTGAAACATACTAAACCGCCGACCCTGCTCGCGGCCGATGTGCTCTACGTTGCTACAAAGGAGACTGGCATCGATGTAACGATAAGAAAACTTGCTGAAACTTTGGATGTGGGCGTTTCGGGCCTCAGTCAGACAGCTGCGCTCGTACGCAAGTCTTCAAAAAATCGACAACAGTGAATTTTAATGTCAGTATTCTCGCCTCGGTTGTTTGACCCTGATCAAAGGTTTAGCTAGGTGGCGACGAGCGCGAGGCGGAACTTCGAAGGCTCCGACTATGACATCGCGTGATATCTTCAAAATTTTCGCTGCTTTTGGAGGCAATCTGATTTTGCACTTTTTGCAGGAGTACCCTTTGTCCTTCCCCTCCGACTTCATCCGCTTGCCGCAACGTTTGCAAACAGGGTTAACTTTTTTCAAGGTTGGGGCGAGTTTCAAGATGGCAATTTTCTCCAAATTTATCGTCAACGGCAACTCGGGCTTCTCCTTTATGCCACCGTATGCCCTCACCTTATCTCCGACGACGAGTTTCTTCACGACTTCTCTGAACTGGCGCGTGGGCTCGTACGCCGCACAATCGATTTTGCCTGTTCCATCACAAATTTTGAAAATAACATGCCCACCTAGAATCACACGTGGTTTTTCGCACACCTCACCATTGGCAAT
>CAZLQN010000065.1:0-4908 GCA_964561735.1 Hadarchaeota archaeon (SeqCode)
TGGTCATATCATCACATGAGTAGTTGTTTTTAGGTATATTATTCACCCGCCCTAAGTTTTTGAGAGTGGGTCACGCAATAAACGTTGTTTTTTGTATTCATTTGAGTTCAAATGTATATTTTATGAGGGAAATGTTTCTTGTAGATACTGCCCAAAAGATCTAGAATCCCTTGGCCCAAATCAATGTAGTAATTACTAACGAATTTTTTGGCAACCCGTGGATTGAATGAATACGGAGTAATCTCATAATGGAGGGTAGATTCGGTTGGCACAAACTTAAGCTCAATTTTGTTGTTAAGCATCTCTTTGATCATTATCATCAGGTCTTTTACCTTCATCTGCTGGCCTCCCGTTATGATAACGTATTGATTTTCGAACTCTGGCGATAATATCTCCACACTACATCTTGCAGCATCCTGAACGTGGATGTACTCCCTTAATTCTTCTCCGTCCCCAAGCCTAGTAATCTTGCCCTCGGCGACCGCTTGCTTGAGTATCTGGTAGACCCAGTTTCTCTCATCTGCTCGGGGACCGTAAAGCGAGCCGTATCGGATGATTGTGAATGGAAGTCCGTATTTTTCATTATAGTTTTCTGTTATGAGTTCGCACGCCTGTTTGCTACTTCGGTAAAAAGAGCCCGCCCCGCTATACACATACACAGAGCTTGCAAAGACAAAACGTTTCATCTTATAGCGCCTGCACGCTTCGAGAATGACGGTATTGCCGAGAATGTTGTTCTTGATTGTTTCGAGCGGCTTAATCGAAGCTTCATCGATGTCCGCAATACCAGCGAAGTTGTACACCACGTCTGCACCATCTACCGCGCGGTCGACAGCTTTTTCATCAAGGATGTTGCCAACCAGCATCTTTTGGTTCTTCTTCAGATATTCGGATGGATGTAAATCAAATATCGTTACTTCGTGACCCTTTTCAGTGAGGACATCCGCCACGTGACTGCCCACGAAACCTGATCCCCCAAAGACCGTGACGTTCATCTTTTTTCACCCTCTGAAAGAGCGCCGATCAAATTCTCAACAGCTTCGGTTTCCATGCGAACTCTTGCTTCCACGGCGTAGGAGCCGATATGAGGCGTTAGCACAACATTCTCTAGTTTCGTTAGAGCCCCAGTGTAGGGTTCTTTCTCGAAGGTGTCTAAGGCAGCCCCGCCCAAATGTCCGCTCTTCAGGGCTCGGTAAAGGGCGTTCTCGTCTACCAGGCCGCCGCGGGAAGTGTTTATCAAAATGGCCCCCCTTTTCATAATATTTAGCCTTTCGGCGTTTATTAGGTTGCGGGTCTGCCCGGTATAGGGGATGTGTAACGTCACTATATCACTCTCCCCGAGTAGCTCCTCTAGTGAGGTTAAATGAACTTTATTCTTCTGTACCCATTTTTTATCCGGCGCAGGTTCGCTCGCCAGTATTTTGACATCAAAAGGTTTTAGAAGTTCGGCCACGCGCCTTCCTACGCGGCCCAGCCCCACGATTCCGACAGTCTTTCCAGAAAGCAGCCCCCCCATCTCTTTATTCCACGCCCCACTTCGGATCCCTCTGTCCATTGAATTTATTTTTCGTATCACGCTAAGAATGAGCCCTAATGTTAGTTCAGCTACAGCTTGAGTGGGAGCGTGTGGTGTGCTTTTTACCGTAATCCCACGTTGTTTAGCGAGCCCGATATCAACGTTATCTAGCCCCACCCCAACCCGGCTTATTGCTTTTAGTAGAGGGAGATTTTTTAATACCTCTGCAGTCAATGGCTCGGTTCCAGCTATGATGCCATGGCAATCTTTTGCAAGCTCAATAACTTCTCCTGCTTTCAGTGTGCGCCCATAGGGGTTCAATACCACTTCAAAGCCCCTCGTTTTCAGCAGCTCTAAAGGGCGTGAATCGTATTGTCCAAAGGAGCTGGTGGATATGAGAACTTTCAAACCCTACCCTCCTTAAAATAGTTTTTTAGCACCCCCACGACTTTTTTCATTTTTTCCTTAGGGCCCAGAGATATTCGAATGCAGTTCTTTAGGGTTTCATGGTCATAACCGCCCCTAATCAAAATACCTGATTTGCGCATCTTCTCAATCAGCGGTCTGACCCTACTTTCCCCTACTTCGACCAAAATGAAATTGGTGTGTGAGGGAAAAGTTTTGAGTCCCAATTTTTTAATTTCGCCTTCGAGATACTTTTTCCCTTTTAGCGTCTCTCGCACGTTGTGCTCCATCCACTCGGGATGTTCAAGAACGGCACAACCAAATAAAACAGCGAAGCTATTCACCTCGTACATCGGCTTACTTGCCATCAGAAGTTTGATCGTCTTTGGGTGTGCTACAGCAAAGCCGAGGCGTACGGACGCCAACCCAAAAGCCTTGGCAAAGGTACGAGTTACAATCAGATTTGGATACTCGTTAATCAGGTCTATGGCACTGTTTGGATAAAAGGGATTGTACGCTTCGTCGATGAGAACCACAGCCCCTTTGGATTTGGCCCGCTTGAGGAGGTTCAAAATATCGCTACGCCCCACAATAGTCCCCGTAGGGCTGTTCGGGTTCGGTAAGGCAACCAACTTGGTTTTAGATGAAATGCTTTCAAACATCTTTTCCATCGAAATGGATAAATCCTCCTCGTATACCACGCGCTTTAACTTAGCCTGAAATATTTTGCTGTATACTTCAAACATGGCAAAAGTGGGGCAGGGGATAACAACTTCATCTCCGGGCCCAACAAAGGCCTCAAAAGCCGCTTTTATGGCAGCATCAGAACCAGCGGTAACTAGAAGATTGTTTTCACTAACACCGAGCCACTTGCTTAAACTTTCGTAAAGGGGATAGGTCTGAGGATAAGACGCGATAAAATCGGGGGTGACTTTTGACAAAATTTTTTGCAGGGTTTTTTTTTGTAAGCAAACATTATCTTCGTTCTTATCTAAACGTAAGAATTTGAGGCGGTCTTCTTTATCGGGAGGTGTTCGGTATACCTTTAACAAATGGGGTTTAGGTCTTATCATTTTTCTCCCTTGAAACCGTGTTTTCTTAACCAGTATTCCACCATCGGAATCTGCCATTCGTAATCCACATCGAGTCCGCCCTCCTGCGTTAGGGGATAAATTTTCTGCCCCATCCACTTTTGTGGCAAGAGCCCATCGTGAATATTCTCAAGGCATCTCGGCCTCACCACCGAAACCCCCATGTCTGCAAACCACACGTCGCCCTGAGAATCACGGTCGCAGCTCAGCGTTTTCGGATCCCCAAAAGTCTCGAACGGAACGAAAGGATGCAGTAACCCATCGCCGCCTATCCTTCTCGCCCTGAGCGGGCTCCACATGTTGTATCTCGAAACTGTTACAGCCGAATCGTAATCAGGGTTTTCGCGCAGCACTCTTACTCCCTCATCAATCGTTTCAGGGAGGATCGTGGGTGAATTACAGTGTAAGAGTACCATGAACTCGATTTTCTTTTTCTCCCGTTTTAAGGCGTCTTTGATGAAGCGATAACCATGCACGAGCGCGTCTTCGCCCAGCGCGGAGTCTATGCACAGCTCGGGCGGGCGATTGATTATTTCCGCGCCGTGTGTTTTTCCTATTTCTTTGATTTTTGGGGAGTCGGTGGAGATATACACCCTGTCCACAGTTTTCGCATTTTTTGCTGCAAGTAGCGGGTACACCATTAGCGGCCTTCCCAAGACAGGGCATACGTTTTTGCCAGGAAACCCCACGCTACGCTCACGACCTATAAGAAGCGCAACAATCATCTCACTTGCCCTCCATCAGCTTCAATATCTCCGTCGTCCTGAAAGCACAGCCGTTGCAGACCTTGACCTCGTGCGATCTGCCTTTTTTGTTAAGCTCCCGAATCTTCTCCATCGTTTCCCCTTTCCACGCAGCGCGTATCGTATCACCTCGATTGACGTTTCCTAGCTTATAAAAATTAGAATAATCAAACTGACAAACCGTAATTGTGCCGTCCCAGCTCACCATCATCCTCTGCCAGAGATACGGGCAAGCCCAATCGTAGACCAAATCACGTTGGAGGTGCGAGTAGTCCTTGAAATCTATATACCCCACCTCATCCACTATCTTCTCCCAGAATTTCGCGTATTCCCCCAGATTTGGTTTTAGCTCTGGTAATGCCACAGCCTGAATCCTCACGAGTGGCTTCTCAGCACCCAGTTCGTTTCTGAGCTTGATAAAATCCTTGATGTTCTTCAAGACTTTTTCAAATGATGCACCAACGCGATATCGCTCGTAAACCTCGGCCGTGGTTCCTTCCAAGGAGATGGAGACCCTATCTAGCCCCGCTTGGATGAGCTTTTCACCAACATCGCGGGTCAGTGGCGTCGCATTGGTGTTAAAGTAAACGTCCATTATTCCCTTGCCCTTTGCATAGGCTATCATCTCCGGCAACGACTTGTTCAGCAAGGGCTCACCCCGTCCGCCAGAGTTTAGCTTTATGGCACAGAGCCCGTGCTCAGCTCCCTCGTCGATAATTTTTTTGAAGGTATCAAATGACATGACTCCCTTGCCGCCGATTGGTTCATAGCTAGTCGCGCAGAAGGGGCAGTGGAGGTTGCACAAACAGGTCGCTTCTATATCCAGATGCAGTGGAAACTCACCCAGCGTGAAAGTCTTTGGCCATTCTTCCCATTTCCTGCGATACTCAAGGAAGCGCGGGTCCCGGCTACGAAGGACGCTTTTCCCGCCTATTATGTGGAAGTTTGGATTTACCTGTATGACTACCATTGGAATACCTCTCTTTTAATTGATTAACTATAATTGAATTTGGTGTATAAAATTGCCTAATGTTAGCATTTGCATTCCCAGCTATAATTGTGGCGCTTTTATTGGAAGAACCATTCAGAGCGTGCTCGATCAAACTTACCAAGACTTCGAAATCATAGTTGTCGATGATTGTTCAACGGATAA
>CAZLQN010000066.1:0-4868 GCA_964561735.1 Hadarchaeota archaeon (SeqCode)
TCGAGCTTTTCCTTCTTAATCGCCCCGGTCGAGAGGTTTACCCGCAGGAGCTTTCCAGCGTAACCGCCGAGCATCGGAACCACAAGCTAACTGATGTATTTTAGTAAATACGCTTTGTCCAAGCTCGGGTGAAGGTTCTTTATTAACAAAAAACAATTTACTGATGACAACTTCGTGGGGATAATTATGGAGAAAAAAGTAACGACTACAACCCTGCGCGATATGAAAGAGAGAGGCGAGAAGATAACCGTGCTGTCCGCCTACGACCATCCAACCGCGCGCATGATAGACGAGGCGGGCATCGACGTTATCCTAGTCGGCGATTCCCTCGGCAACGTTATTTTGGGTTATAAAGACACGCTGGCAGTCACGATGGACGAGATGATTCACCACACAAAGGCTGTCGCAAGGGCGGCGAAGCGCGCTTTGGTTGTGGGGGACATGCCTTTCATGTCGTACCAGGCAAGCGTTACAGATGCGATTCGAAACGCCGGCCGCTTCCTAAAGGAAGGCCACGCGGAGGCCGTCAAAGTCGAGGGTGGCCGCGGTGTGTTGGAAAAGGTGGAGGCGATAGTGCAATCCGGCATCCCCGTGATGGGGCACCTCGGACTCACGCCGCAATGGATCCATCAGTTCGGTGGATACAAGGTGAGGGGTAAGAATGAGGCTGCGGCGCGCGCAATCGTTGAGGACGCGAAGAAGCTCGAGGAGGCCAGCGTCTTCAGCATAGTCTTCGAGTGCGTTCCCTGGCAGCTCGCAAAATTGATCACAAAGCGAAGCAGCGTCCCTACAATAGGAATTGGTGCCGGTCCGTACTGCGACGGGCAAGTCCTAGTTTTGCACGATTTGCTCGGGCTCGCTGGGCCGCATGTTCCGAAGTTCGTGAAGCGCTATGCCCAACTTGAGGGCGTGATCAGCAAGGCGCTCGTGGATTTCAGACAGGAGGTCAAGGCGGGCAAGTTTCCCGCGCTGGAGCACAGCTACGAGATGCCCGACGAAGAGTTAAAAAAGCTCATGAGACGTTCGAAGGCGAGAAGTTCTCGATGATAAAATGAGGAGCAAGACGATCGCCAAGCTCGTGGACGAACTCGGGCGGCCATACCACGAGTTGCTTGGCATAAATTTGAGGAGCGGCAAAAAAGAGGAAATTTTCAAGTGGTTCATAGCTTCTTCCCTCTTTGGTGCTAGGATATCCGAGACAATAGCGATGAAGACGTACAAGCAATTTGAAAAAGATGGTCTGCTTTCACCGGAGCGGATCATAGCTCGCGGGTGGTCCCGCCTAGTGGAGAGCTTGGATCGTGGAGGTTATGTCCGTTACGATTTTAGCACAGCGGACGACATCTTGGCCCTCTCAGATCTGCTCATGCGCAACTACGACGGGGACCTCAATAGGTTGCATGATCAAGCAAAAGATTCTGCGGATTTGGAGGTACGTTTGGAGGAATTTAGAGGCGTTGGAGATGTGACCGTAAATATTTTTTTGCGAGAGCTTCGTGGAGTTTGGAAAAAAGCTGATCCGCTGCCCAGGCGGCACGCCATACTTGCAGCGCGTAACTTGGGCCTTATAAAATCCGCGCGGCCTGCTGAAGCGCTCGATGAACTTCGACGCGTCTGGCTGGTGAAAACGGTGCCGCGAAAAACCTTTGTCAACTTTGAAGTGGCCCTATCGCGTCTGGGCAGGCTCTATTGCAACAAATCAAAATGCGAGGAATGCCCGGTTCACGGGAGCTGCAAACGCTTTTAAGCCCTACAGAACCCTTTTATTTAGTCGATAATTTGTTAAAATAGAGGAGGTGAACTGAATGGTTTATATCGTGAAGTCTGCGGTCAGGGGTTTGATCAAAGGAATGAGAGCGAGCGAGGACTTCTTCAAGGAATTGGATGCATTGATAGCGCGAAGGTGCAAGAGAGCTATAGATAGAGCGAAGGGCAACGGCAGAAAGACTCTAAGAGGAGTTGACGTTTAAACCCCTTTTATGATGTTGGCAGACGACTCAATGTATGAATATTGCTCAAGTCTCTGCCTTTTTTAATTTTTATAAAATAGAGAATTTATTTTACTCTTTCAATTTTTCTTCTGCTGAGCGTCTGCATGTACTCCACGTCGACGCCTTCCTTCATCTCACCGCGCAGATTCATGGGAATTGGGAGCTCGAAGATTTCGTAAGTGGATAGGTCCATAAGCTGGGCATTGTTTGCCGTGATCGCGAGCACTTGGGCGTTTCCCCGTTCGATGATGGGTACCTCGATTTTTGCGCTCGTCGGTTTCAAGATTGTTCGCTTCTGGTTGTCGAAAAGTCCGACCACGTCGACTTTGGCTTTCGCATGGCCGTGTTTGCCAGGAGCGGAGGTTGTGAACCCAACTATGCGGCAGGGCTCTCCATCTACGACGATAAATCGTCCCTCTTTGAGTCTGCCGACTTCTGTCATTTCCATTGCCATTTTTGCGCCCCTCTTCTATTTTCGCTGGAGCTTTAAAAACTTGGCGCCACAAAGTTAAAACTCTCATCTGCAGAAAAAACTGTGGTGTGAACGTGAGAGTAGGCATAGTCGCGCGTCCTGATTTGCCTGGGGGGGTCAAGCTCGCCAGGAAATTGTTGAAGGCCCTATCAAAAGAGGATGTCGTGCTCGAAAAGAAGCTGGCGGTCAAGCTGAGGAAACGGGGAGTTTCAATCGGTGCGATGCGCGTGGATGCGATAGTCACGATAGGTGGGGACGGGACGGTCCTCTACGCCCATCGGCAGATGCCAGATGTCCCGATTCTCGGCATAAACATGGGCGGGACAGGATTTTTGGCGGACGTGGCACAAGCAGATGCCGTCAAAGCAATCAGAAAAATGGCTGCTGGACAGTTGCCGATGAAGGGGCGGGAGAGGCTCGCGATAAAAGCTGCTGGTGAGCGCCTCCCAGACGCGTTAAATGAGGTGGTGATTTCTTCAGCGACGATGGGTAAAAGCTTGGCATTCAATGTCCTCGTGGACGGTAAACCAGCGATGCATACGCAAGGTGACGGAGTTATAGTTGCGACGCCGACGGGAAGCACAGCGTACGCGCTGGCGGCCGGCGGACCAGTGGTAGACCCGCACCTCGATGTTTTTGTCATAGTGCCGGTGTGCGCATCCCACCCGCGCGTCTCGCCCCTGGTGGTTCCGACGGCGAGCAAAATTAAAATTGAGCTGATACGGCCGGATAGAAGGGCGTTCGTGTTCGTCGATGGTCTGCGCGTGACAGAAGTTGGATCAAGCGATGAAATTTTGCTATACCGTTCAGAGAAGCTGGCGAAATTTTTCAAATGGCGCGGGGAGTTCTACCAAAAGGTCAGGGAGAAGTTGTAGGTGTCACGCGAGGTCTACGTTTTGGACACCTCCGCGGTGATCGCAGGTTTCGTCCCAGGAATCACAGAAGTTAGACAAGTGACTGTGCAAGAGGTGCTGGACGAGGCCAAGGATCTGTGCTCGAAGCTAGAGCTTGTGACCGCCGTGGATGCAGGTAAAATTTCAGTAATCGAACCCTCAAAGGAGGCGTTGACGGAAGTCAGGAAAAAAGTGGGTCAAACGGGAGACCGAGTTTCCAATACGGATGTAAAACTTCTAGCATTGTCGTTGGACATGCTTCGCGCTGGAGACGAGCCGGAGCTAGTGACGGACGACTACGCGGTCCAAAATTTGGCAAGCATCTTCAATATTCATTTTAGGCGCGTCGCCATGCCAGGTATCACCAAAGTATTCACGTGGCAGATGATTTGCCCTGCGTGCAAACGGAAGTATCCAGCAAACGTTTCAAACTGTGATTTCTGCGGTTCTGAACTCGTGAGGCGGCCAAAGAGCAGCTCAGAATAGTCCGATTATTTTGAACGCCCCGAACGCGATTAATGCGGCGACAATGGGTGTCAAAATCCAAGCCAGAAAGATGTTTCGCGCGAGCTTCATGTTCACTGCGCTGGTACCTTTCACAAATCCAACGCCAATAACTGCACCTATCACAGCATGCGCTACAGAAGTAGGCATACCCACCATTGCAAAGATGTTCATAACTAGTGCCGCAGATAGTTGAGCCGCAAACGCCATGGCCGGGTCGATTTCAGTCATGCCTTTTCCCACTGTCTCTACGATCCCGCTCCCCCATGTCACAACTCCAACTAGTATTGCTAACCCACCAATGGCAGCTGCTATAAAAGGTGTGACTACATTAGCCCCTGCTATCAACCCAGCGACGTTGCCGATGTTATTAGCACCTAGACCATATGCGATGTAACAACCGCTGGCTATCACTGCAACTTTTAAAATTAGGTTAGCCGTAGCCGGGTTTTTCACGCGCCGCATACCATTATTGAAGTATTTGTAGATGACAAAGCCAAAAAGTAGTGCAAGAGGTGCGGTGGTTATCCACACTATCCCTATTTTCCCAATTGTACTCCAGTTTATGGATACGCCCAATGCAAATCCAACCCCAAGTATTGCCCCTATTGTCGCATGAGTAACCGACACTGGAAATTTTAAGAAAGTGCAAACCATCACAAAAACTCCAGCTGATAGATAGACTATCGATGCGACTAGTGGGGTGATAGATCCCGATGGTATAACATTTTCCTTATAAGTCTGAATCACCTGCCCGCCGCCGATGACTGCGCCAAGGAGAGCAAAAATACCTACAAGGATGAGCGCACGCTTCAAGGTTATGATTCCGCCACCAACCGCAGTTCCTATACAGCTTGCGGCAGTGTTGCTCCCCAAGTTCCATCCTATATAAATGGCAGCCGCTATCGCAAAGAGGGCGATCAGCTCAATCAATTGTATCGCCAGTGTCCTAAGCCCAGTGCTTCATCGCGATCATTGTTATGATATCGCCAGCATCCTCAGCCCAGT
>CAZLQN010000067.1:0-4866 GCA_964561735.1 Hadarchaeota archaeon (SeqCode)
GGGTATGAGGTGGGGGGTGAAACCTACTTTGACCGGCCGCCCCGCAAGCTTGCTCAGCTCCTGCACTATCTCAGGAGCATGACGATGGTTGGTCGCCGCGTACGCACGCATGTTTGCACCGCAGACCGGATGATGGGTAACCTCGCTCGGCGCAGCTCCGACTCCAGAGGTGCCGCTCTTAGCATCGATGATTATGTGATCGAGGTCAACTAAACCGCCTTTCAGTAGCGGGGCCAAACTCAATATCGCGGCAGTCGGATAACATCCGGGGTTCGCGACTAGCTTAGCGCGCTTGATCTGTTCGCGATATAGCTCGGGCAGGCCAAACACGCCCTTCACGTTCGGGCTCTCGTGCTTTATGTAGTACTGCTCGAAAACTTTTGGATCATCAAATCGATAATCAGCGCTTAAATCGATAATTTTCGCCTTGCTCTCAAGCAACTTTGGCACAAACTTCATCGCGACTCCGTGAGGTGTTGCAATAAAAATCGCGTCGGAGATATTCCCGATTTTACTGTAATCTGGCTCGGCTATCGTGAGATCTACGATTCCGCGAAGATTGGGGTGCACGTTCGACACAGGTTGTCCCACGTTCTTGAGGTCGTATGCGCCAACGATTTTCGCCTCCGGATGATTCGCGAGCAGCCTGAACAATTCTGCACCGGCATACCCAGAAGCACCGATTACAGAGATGGATATCATCTAAATTTCCTCGCCTGCCTCAACAGCTTTTCTCCATCTTTCGTGATGGATCTCTTTTCATTTCGGATGAGTTTTTCGTATCCCTTTATCTTTGATTTCAATCCATCGATTTGAGCTCGCATTGCTCTAGGTGCTGGACCGCCGGGCAAAGCTCTAGATTCCACGCATTCCTCAACGTTCAACGCTTTCCTAAATTTTAGCTCAGATAATTGGATATCTGTGTTCAAAACTTCTCTTCCGGCCGATTGCAGATCATCAAACGATAGGTCTTTTGGAGACTTGCCAGCGGCGGCCGCCTTCGCGACCATCCGTCCAACAACCGAATGCGCATCCCTGAACGCAAGACCTGCACCTTGAACCAACGCGTCGGCCAACTCCGTGGCGATGGCGAAACTTTCTTCGGTACGCCTACGCATGTTCCCCACCTTGGGCTTGATCGCTCCAACCACCTTCGACATGACGACCACACTGCTCTTAGTCTGATCCACGGCGTCCCATAGCGAGGATGTGAACTCCTGCAGGTCCAAGCTGTAGGACTGCGGCAGAGATTTTATTATCGCAAGTCCAGCGATCAAGTCGCCTCCGACGCGACCAGCCTTGGCGCGAGCTATCTCAGGTACAACCGGATTTTTCTTCTGCGGCATTATGCTGCTCGTCGACGAGAACTCATCCGGCATCGCAATCATGTCGAATTCAGTAGAACTCCATAGAACCATCTCCTCAGCGAGCCTGCTCAGATTACTCATGAGTATTGCAAGCGCCGACATCGTTTGAAGCGCAAAGTCCCTCGCGCTGACGGCCTCCATAGTGTTCTCGACTACACGGTTGAAACCCAATAGCCTCGCCACTCTGAGCCTGTCTATTTGGAAGCTCGTTCCAGCCAACGCACACGCTCCCATCGGACAAGAATTGGTCTGTTCATGTGCGCGCACAAGTCGCTCGATGTCGCGAATGAACGACCAAGCGTACGCTGTCAAATAGTGAGCAAACGTCGTCGGCTGCGCGATCTGTAGGTGAGTATATCCCGGCATTATTGTGTTTACATTTTTCTCGGCGAGCGCGATCAAGTTGCCTACGAGATTCAAGAGCGCAGTCTGAACGTCAAGTATCTCCGAGCGCAGCGCCATTCGGATTGCCGTCGCTACCTGATCGTTGCGGCTCTTCGCAGTGTGGAGTTTTCCCCCAACTTTATCACTCGTCGCGGCAATCACAAATTTCTCGACCGCCATGTGGATGTCCTCTAACTCTGGCCTAAGATCAAGACTTTTGATGCCGCGCTGGTGGAGATCGTAGAGCGCGCGTAGG
Source organism: Hadarchaeota archaeon (SeqCode) (assembly GCA_964561735.1). GTDB lineage: Archaea > Hadarchaeota > Hadarchaeia > Hadarchaeales > Hadarchaeaceae > DYFS01. The sequence continues at coordinate 2,008 of CAZLQN010000067.1, forward strand.
ATGGAAGAAGCATCCTCGAGAGAAATTATCTTGCGTTCCGCCAGCATTATGACGTGGGCCATGTTGATCTGGACGACAGGTGAGAAGAGCCTGACATCAGCCTGCATCGATGATGTATACTCGCTCGCTGTCACATCCATTTCGCGCTCAAAACGCCCCCTGCGCAACATTTAGTTATCTCCTCCATTTTCCAAAGTTGCTATTTGCCTCTTTTTCTGGCGCTTGCGATTTTTTGTTGCATTCCGTACAGCTTTATGAATGCCTCCGCATCAGCGCCCTTCCAGCTCGTAGCCTGGGCGTAGCGCGCGATGTCCTCACGCACGAGGGAATAGGGGGATGAGACGCTCACCTGAATCGCGCTCATATTCTCCAACTTCATCACAACATCTCCAGTCACAACTTTTTGAGTCGAGTCTACGAACGCCTCAATATCCCGCATCACCGGCTCGTAAAACAAACCACGGTACGATAGGTCCGCATATATGTTTTCCATTGAAGTTTTGGTGGCGAGCTGTTGATGCGTGAGCACGAGCCTCTCGAGTGCTCTATGTGCTTCGATGAGCAAGAGCAGGCCCGGCGCCTCAAACGCTTGGAAACCTTTTATTCCCACCGTTTCGTCTTCTACGTAAAGCCCTCTTCCGTATCCATGAGTTCCGGTCACCTCATTCAGCTTCTGGAGAATGTCTATCCCATGCATTTTCTTCCCATTTAACGCGACGGGGACTCCATTTTCGAAAGAAATCTTGACGTGTTCAGGCTCTCTCTTTTGCACTTTAGTCAACACCCATGCATCCTCGCTTGGCTCCTTATTCTCATCTATTTCAGAGCCGGAAATCGTGCGTCCGAAAACGTTTTCGTTGATCGTGTACTTTTTTGTCGATTCCTTTACCTTGAACCCTTTTTTCTCCAAGTACTCTATTTCCTGCGATCTCCTCATGCCGAGCTCGCGGATTGGCGCGATTATTTTGAGGTCAGGAGCTAAGCACATCGTAGTTATGTCGATCCGCACTTGGTCGTTCCCAGCTCCAGTGCACCCGTGCGCAACTGCGTCGGCTTTTTCTTTCTTTGCGATTGCGATTATGTGTTTCCCAATAGTATACCTGTCGGAGCACATGAGTGGGTATACTCCTTCATAAAGCGCGTTCGCCTTTATGATATAGGAAATTATTTCGTCGAAGATTTCCTTCTTTGCGTCGACAAAATAGTGTTTTATCGCACCCAATTCTTTGGAACGATTCTCAATATACTTCAATTCTTCTTTACTCAACCCACCAGTATCTATCGTCGCAGTTATGACGTCGAAGCCCTTTTCTTGTAGGTGAAGCACACAAAAACTCGTGTCCAAACCACCAGAAAAAGCTAGCACAACTTTTTCGGCCATTCAACCACCCACTTTATTAGGCATTTCAATTTTATAAAACCATCTCAATAAACCCAGCACCCTAACTTTCCGAAAACCTTTTAGAGGCATGCACTCATCGCTACGGTTGATAAAGGTGCAGGAATGGCGAAGATCGTATATACAGGTGAAGGTTGTACCGGTTGCACGGCATGTGTTGCTGCTTGTATGTACGCCCATGATAAAGAATTTGGAGTAGGAGCCAGCCGCATTTGGATCGTCAAAGAAGAACCTGTTACTGATCACCCGATTGTCTGTGTACAGTGCGCAAAGCCCCCGTGCCGAGATGCCTGCCCAGTTGGAGCAATCAGTAAAACCGATGACCTCGTGCTCGTCGACGAAAAACTTTGCATAGGCTGCGGCGCCTGCGTCGAGGCCTGCCCATTTGGAGCGATCAACATTCACCCAACAAAACATGTGGCAAATAAATGTGACTTGTGCAGCGGAAAAGAGCCACAGTGCGTGAAATTCTGCCCTCCAAAGGTGTTGAAATTGCAGACCCCGGCTTTGGCCCCAAAAGCAAAGGTGAAGTGAATGGAGTACCCATTCGGAGGATACATAGGCCAGATTCTTCGCGTCGATTTAAGTAGAAAAAAGCGCCACGTTGAACATCTGCCCAAAGATCTGGCGCGCAATTATCTAGGTGGACTTGGGTTTGCTGCCAGAATACTCTTCGATGAACTGAAGCCGAAGATCGACCCGCTAGGGCCAGAAAACGAGTTGATTGTCGCGACTGGGCCCCTCACCGGAACGGTGTGGCCTACTTCCGGGAGGTTTGCAGTTGCCGCCAAGTCTCCGCTAACCGGTGTTTGGGGGGAAGCCCATTGTGGCGGATTTTTCGGCCCCATGCTGAAGTACGCGGGCTACGATGTGTTGATAATCCAAGGGCGTTCCGAAAAACCTGTGTACTTGTGGATAGACGATGACTCGGTTGAAATCAGACCGGCAAAAGATCTCTGGGGTCGCAACACGGCCGAAACGATTAACATGATCCGCGATACCCACGGCGACCCACAGATAGAAGTTCTTTCAATTGGGAAGGCGGGGGAAAAGTTAGTGAGGTTCGCGTGCATAGTGAACAACTACTACGATGTCGCCGGGCGCACAGGTTTGGGTGCTGTTATGGGGGCAAAGAACCTGAAGGCGATCGCGGCTCGCGGGACACATGGCGTCAAAGTTTCCAACGAGGAAGAGTTTCTAAGGTTGGCCGCGGAGGGATATGACCGCGTCTTTAAGGAGGAGCGGCTGGACGGGCTGAAATACTACGGGACTTCTCCACCCCTCATCGACATGAAACGGCTGGTTGGAGATTTACCGACGAAAAACCACCAGACGCTGATTTTCAAAGAAGCGGAGAAATTCGGCTGCAAAGCGGTAGAAAGGTATTTTGTAAAGAGCCGCGCGTGCTTCGCCTGCCCGATAAGGTGCAAGAAGATACACAAGATCCCCTCTGGTAAAGA
>CAZLQN010000068.1:0-4830 GCA_964561735.1 Hadarchaeota archaeon (SeqCode)
ACAGTCACGGCGACCTCCCGGACCGATAATACAGTGACCGCCGAGAACAGCTGCATTGCGCAAGTGACAACCTTCAGGGGTGTCAGCGTTTCGATCTCGCCGACCTCGCAGAGCGGGTTGAATGGGACTACGCTGACCTACACTGTGACCGTTTCCAACACGGGCAACATTTCGGACAACTACTCCTTCACGGTCACAGACAGTGCTGGATGGTCGCCAAGCGTTTCGCCGAGCCCGCTTACAGTGTCTCCGGGGAGTGGGACCGCGACGCTGAGTGTGACCATTCCATCGAATGCGATAGGTGGCACTAGGGACAACATGACAGTCACGGCGACCTCCCGGACCGATAATACAGTGACCGCCGAGAACAGCTGCATTGCGCAAGCGACTGCTCCTGCGCTGCAACCTGCGGCAGGCGGCACGATGTCCATCTCGCCGAGCCCCCAGAGCGGCACACCTGGGACGACGCTCGTCTACACCATGAGTATCACGAACACGGGGGGAGCGACGGATACCTTCGACCTCGGGATCTCAGGTGAAGCCGGATGGTCCCCGAGTATCTCGCCGAACTCGCTCACCCTTGCCGCGGGCACCCTGGGCGGAGTGACGCTTACTGTGACTGTCCCGAGCTGGGCAGCGGCGGGAGCCTCGACCACCATCACGGTCACTGCGACTTCAAGGGCAGACCCGAGCGTCAGCGCCTCCGCAAGCTGCATGGCAACTGCCTCAGAGCTGCCCGCTGGGCTAGAAGTTACGCCAACACCAACGGGGGCCACATTACCAGCTACCCTTGCCATAGCTGCAGCAATAGTGATAATTATTCTCTTGTTGGGTTTCATCCTACTTTGAACCGACATTAAAACCGAAATTCAAAATGGCGATATTTACGGCGGCATTATCATACCAGAAAATTTCTCATCAAATTTGATGGCGGGTAAACAGGCGACTGTGAACTACCACCCTTTGAAGGCGATGATAAAGAGTGGTGCGGCCGGATAGGTACAAACTTTCGTTCAAATCTTTCAGACGATTTTAGGCAAGAATTGGGCAGAATTCGAGCAGGTTTTTTGCATAGTTTTGGTGGTGCGGTCAGCGGGATTCGAACCCAGTCTATCGCGATGGTTTTTGATGTTTTTCAGTCATCTCGACGAACTTTTCGGCTTTTCTGATCAGGTCCTCCGCATCCTGTTTAGAGAAGAATTCAGCGTGGTAATCGGCTGCGGATTTTTCCCTTATCGCCTCGGCCAAGGTATCCCGGTGACGGGCCTCTTCGCTCGGGAGGTAGTTCCTCCTTACCAATTCGAGAAAAAGCGCCGGGGCATCTTCGTGCCGCCTAGCTACGCGTCCCAAAAATCTCGTGGTCAGCGAATCGTTCGCCTTAATCGCGGCATGAATAGCCAACGCTGATGCAACGGTGTACTTGTTCCTCGTTTCGACTTGCAGTCCGAACACGTACTTCGCCGCCGATAACCAGAATTTTGCCTGCTCCAAATGGTCTAGGTAAGTCATGTTCCGCCCCGCTTGAACAGTACGATCCCCTCTTTTTTAACTGCAGTTGCGAACTCGTGTTTCGTCTTCACCATCTCATTAAACTCGGCATCGAGTAGCACGGTGGGTACGATCGAACGCCCTGTGCGGTGGCTCACATCGCCCGCAATTTTTGTGATTTGTGCTTTCAGTGTTTTCGTCGACTTTTTGACCAAAATTAACACGTCGATGTCACTCTCTATCGTCGCGGCTCCACGTGCAACCGAGCCGTAAAGGACACAGGATTCAACCGCCATACGTTTTGAGACTTCTCGCACGAATTCTTTCGCCACCTCTCGAAGAGGGAAGACCTCGACAGCGACAGCCGATTTCAGTGCTGGGAGATAAGGTGAGTCCTCTATCAAGTTAAATAATTTCGTCTTCTTCCCCAGTAATCTCGATCTCAAGATTTTCGCATTTTCCATATCCAAAACCGTTCGCCAAACCGTCGCGTGGGGGGCTCCAGTGATTTTTTCGAGTTCGGGGACGCTCCAATCCTTCTCTGGGTGGTTTAGCATAGCCCTAACGATTTTCCTTCTTTTTTCCGAGCCCAAAATCCTGGAGAGGACATCTGTTATTTTAGTTCGCATCATGAACTAATTAGTTCACTTCGTGGTATAAAAACTTGTTCCAAAACGATGGTGCGGCCGGATAGATGGCTTCTAGTGTTTTGAAAGATTTAAACCTAGATTCAAAATCGAAAGTATAACAAAAAATAAGCGAGGATTATGCGCTTTATTTGCCCAGAACATGCCAAGATTTTGCACTTCAGCATGTTAAGAAAAGGTGCGGCTGGCGGGATTCGAACCCGCGTTACAGCCTTGGCAAGGCTGTGTCATAGACCAGGCTGGACCACAGCCGCACCAGAAGAAAATTGCCCTCCGATAATTAAACGCTTGCGCCTAACCGACGATCGCTGCCATCATTCTCCCCCCGACCAAGTGGTCGAGGCCTGTTTAAAAGACAAAACAGGGGCTATTCCATTATATCGCCAGCGGAGAAGTCTATTTGGGATGAACTTGCAGCAGCTGAGTTTTGAAAGATTGCCACATGTGTCGGAGCCAAAGGAGCTGGTCAACAAGGCGTTCAAAAAGGCATCCGATGCGGCTACCAAAGCCAAAATCAGCGGCACCCCGCTCTGGGTGGCGAGGCGGCGCGAGAGTCAGCGTATCGCCGTTATGTCAGAGACCATCGGCAAGGAGCTGTCGAAGCTTGTGGCCGGATTCCCGTCGTTTTCCAATTTGCCGTCTTTCTACCGCGACCTCATTGAGGCGATCGTGGGCATAGACAAGATAAAAAAATCGCTCGGTGCGATACATGGCACGGCCAAGACCGTCGATAAGCTCGGGCGGGAGCACCTTCGAAAGCTCCGCTCCGCGAGATCTCCAGCGGAAGCAGCGGCAGTGCGTAGACAGGCGTACGGCAGGATCTCTTCGCTCGTCGAAAGGGCAGAAGACCACCTGGCATTCCTGCGGGGTGCCGCGATGAAGCTTTCCGATTTGCCGACGATATACGTCGACACACCCACCATAGTCATCGCCGGCTATCCAAACGTCGGGAAAACGACGCTCCTGCGCGCGTTGACTGGGTCGGCCCCTAAGATTGCACCATACCCCTTCACCACAACCGGGTTGCAGCTGGGCTACTTCGAGCACCACCATCAGCGATACCAGGTCGTCGACACCCCGGGTTTGCTCGACAGACCGTTGGAGAAGCGAAATCCCATTGAGAAGCAGGCGATAGCCGCGCTGCGCCATCTCGCGAAGACCATCGTGTTTATGCTAGATCCGTCCGAGACGTGTGGCTACGAAATCGCGAGCCAGCTTCGCTTGTTTGAGGATGTAAAAAAGACATTTGCTGGACTTCGCATCTTGACGGTTGCGAATAAGGCCGATTTGCTCGATGAAAATAGGGTGCGGCAGGTACGAGAAGTATGTGCGGACGCAATTTTTATAGCGGCAACCACTGGCCAAGGAGTCGGTGAGTTATCAGAAAAATTGCTTCAGATTTTACCTGCTGCTGAATCCTAATCCAACGACTTTTATCCTCCCAGGTTGCCCCTGTTGCCCATCGACCTCGAATTTTACGCCAAGGATATTTTCCACCAGCGCGATGTTCGTCAGAGCATGCGAGGTGAGTTCGGCGCTCGTTATCTCTGACGTGCCTTCGGCCAGCGCCATGTATGGGATGAGTTGGTCGGTGAGGTGGCGGTCTACCGCGCAGCCCGTGCGGAGCTGCTTCACCAAACTTTCAGCTGCTTCTCGTCCGACCTGCTCAGCCAGTTTTCCAAGCCTGCCGAGTGAACTCGCTCCGAGGATCGCGCCCTGCTCGGTTTCAGCCCATAGAGTTATCCCGGTGCCAGGGCCGAAGTGTGGATCTTTGGTCGGCGGATAGGATTCAGTCTTAATGTTTACCTTTGAATACCCCGCCTTTATGAGCGCCATGCTCGCGGCGTGCGCCATCCTGGTCGCGATGTGTTCGGGTAGCCTCACGCAGTGCGCCAACCCATAGATGTGAATCACTTTGCCAGGCTCGGTGAGCTTGATCGCATTTAGACATTGAACTGGCTCGATGCGCGCGCGCACGATCCCGCCGCCCCGGGGATAGTGGCCTCTGCGAAGACACTCGACTTCGCCTAGGTATCCCATCCTCCGCAGCACGGGCAATGTAACATTTTTCAAAAAGTCGATGGGTGGGGCTAATGATTGATCCGTTCCACCGATGATCTCGAGTTCTATAGGTTTTCGCGCGAAAGCTGCAGCCGGCATCAAGATTTGCAATATTAACGTGGTGCTACCAGCCGTACCTATGTCGACGCGATACCTCCCCCCTTCGATGACGCTAGGTTCAAGGGTGAGTTCGGTTGAGCTCAGCTTTAGCCCCTCGATTTTGGCATTGGTGATTTTAGCCAGGGCTTCGACGCCGTGCAAGTGCTGGGGCTGAAGCCCGGGTTTAGCCCGCTTTGCGCGAATGTTGTAGATGTGGATGGAGCGTTGACTCACCGCGCTCAGCGCAAGAGCAGTCCTAAGTAACGCCCCACCTCCTTCACCGGTCGAGCCGTCGATTTCGATCATAGCATCGTCAACTGAGGTGATGTAACTGCTACCTAAAACAATATCTTTCCGTAGCATTGGCGGGCGAATAGTTTCGGCTTCCCATTTATATAGTTTAAATATTACTTTCGGTGACCTCTCTCCCCGAAAGTGGCTTAAAAGCGGGGGAGGGGAACCTCATGGAGGTGTCAAACGTGCAGTCCGTTACTTCGGCCCGCTTCGTGACGCCGCCGCCAACTCGGCGGAAGCG
>CAZLQN010000069.1:0-4742 GCA_964561735.1 Hadarchaeota archaeon (SeqCode)
TCGCGAAGGTGTCGGCCGTAGTAAAAGCAGCGCCCAAGCCAGAAGTGATGTTCGGGTAAAATTATCAGAGTTGCAACGTTTTCCAACAATTCTTCTTTAAAAGTATTGAAGCTCGGCGATTGGGCCAAGCAGGAGTTCAGGGACGGGAAGCTGAGGCGGGTGATACAGAGGAACCCTTAAGAAAATCCTATCTGGGGAGAACTATTGAAGGCTCTGTCTTTCTTGCTTTCTCATAATCTTTTTTCGCACCTTTTATGTCTCCCATTTTTTGTTTGATATACCCTCGCTCGACAAACGCATCGGCAAATTCCGGGTTCAATTTTATCGCTTCATTTAGGTCTTCAATGCCCTCTTCGAATTTACCAATATCTCCTTTTGATCGACCTCTCATGTAAAACAGGTAGGGGCTTTTTGGATTCACTTCGAGTCCCTTATCCGCAAACTCGATTGCTTTCTCATAGTCCCCAACCATTGAGGCGTGTAAGGACCAGCGCCTCCACTTAAATTCTTCTGGATTTTTGCACCCCTGCCAAACTCTGTGAGTTGGTTGTTTTTTCGCCATCTCTTGGACATATTCCATATTCACCTTTCTGTCCTTTGTCATTTCAAAAAGTTTCTTCATGTTATCAATTATTTCTCCATCTATCCCTTGTAACTTGGGATACCTAATTCCCGAATCAGAGACTTCCTCTGCTTTCTGATTGGAGGATTTAGATTTCTTTTTCTTGGGCCAATCAAGTAAGCCCAAAATTCTCACCCCACTCCCTCTTTCTTGGCGGTTAACCGTCTATAGCCATAGCGGAAAGGAAGCGAGATCAGCCAGCCAACGACGATAAACCCCACTGCTTCCCCCGCCGCTTTAGCGATAAACATTTCTGGATATTCGATTGAAATTTTCTGATAAGCGGCTGCCCCCCATGCGATTGCTGACCATGCAAGAGCTACTATGCCCGCCGCCAGAAAGGTGCTCCAAGGTATTTGCTCCCTTTCAAACGCGGTTTTCGGCGGATTGTACAAAATTCCTTTCTTTTTGAAAATGACATTTAATCCGTACATTGCTGAATAAAGTACGATTGAAAAAACAAAATAAATTGTCGCCTTTAAAATACCCATCTCACCCTACCTCCACTCCCTGCTCAAATAGGGCTAATTACCTCCCTTCGAGCTTTTGCAAACAGTCATAGCAAACTAGTTTTTCCCCTGCATCGTGAAGTAATACATCTTTAGCACCGCACTCTTCACATACCCTCTTTGCCTCCCGTGCTTTGTATTTCTGTTCCCATATCTCGTTCTTGCTCAATTTTTCCCCAAATGCTATCTTGGTTTCTGGCTTCCTGAGGTTAGAGAGCGCTCGCCAAAAGACTATCAGCCCAATTATGAGTACTCCGCAGAGGATACTCGCGATTACCGTTCCTATTGCAACCTTCCGTGCCCACGGTTTCATATTCCATAACCCATACACAGTCGCCGCTACGCCAGCGAGCATGAGTACGGACAAGCTTGTGAGCAAGTAGAATAGCGGGGGGTTTATGATGATGTATCCTGGAATCCCCCCAAGAGCAACAGAGATAATGTACAATAACGGAATGCCAACAAAAATCGAGTCGAAGACTATCAGAAGCACGATGAGGCGTTTCACGAATGGTGGGCGGATTTTTTCAGGCATTGCCTTTTACCTCCATTTTTTCTCTCCCATCCGCACTATAAAGCCCCGCGTATCTCGAAGGTTAATCCATAATAACTTCCATGAAAGAGGCTCGTTTTTACCTCTGTTTGATGAGTTAATGTCTGGATTTTTGATTTTTCGCTAATGGGGAAATGGCAAAAATCTATTTTTAACAGCGCCTCATTAACCTAGGGGAGATAGGTGGGAATATTTGGGATAGGAGCTAAAAAACACCTGAAGAAAAGGCGGCGAAAGAACTCAGGAAGATTCAGAAGCAGATAGAAAAAAGCCTGAAAGAAAGAATAAAATTTGTTGAGGCGGTAGATAACTGGGTCGCTGTTACAGCCTGCATTAGATATCGGACGCCACCAGCGCCGAATACGTTCACTATCAGTTTTTTAATGAAGGTGATGTTTCCCCACCTTCCAGATTCACTTGCGGACTCAAAGAAAACGTACGTGCCAAAAGATATACCACCCGAACTAAAGGGATTATCGGAATTAACGGAAGAGGAAATTCAAACTTTAGTGAAAGAAGGGTTTAGATGTATAGTTGCCGGTATTTGGACCGAAAAAATGCCGGGAGGAATTTGGGGCAAGAAATGCGCTGATAAAAAAGAAGCGAAAGAGGAAGCGAAACGGATAAAGGAGCTACTGGGCTGGTGGTAATAGGGTAACTTGTTTCCCGTCCGCGGTGCGGTTGGAAAATACCTCCTGCCTTGAAAGTTAATGGTCCTTGTACTCGGGGGCGGGAAGGCCAAGCGAGTCATAAGGAGGAATCCTTGAATCTAAAATATATCAGTAGTTTTATAGGAAGCCCTTGAACAGTCACGACTTTACTCATTCACCCCCAGACGTGCCAACAACAGTTATTTTAATCCACTCAGAGTCTGTTTCTCCATCATCATCGACAACAGTGAACCGAACATCAAAATTATCCGCGTTTTGAAAAATATGAACTGAGTTTTGTTCGTTACTTGTTGACCCGTCCTTGAAATCCCAACGATAAGAGATAATATTTCCATCGCTGTCGGTTCCAGAGCCAAAAAACGATACCTCTAGAGGAACTTCCCCAACTACGGGGGTAGCTGACGCTGAAGCAACTGGCGGTTCGGTGATGGGGAGAATGTCCATACTAAGAACATCTGTGTGTAATCCGCTCTCTCTTTCCCCCAAATCCCATCCTGGGATAGTTGTTTCAGCTGGCCAGTATTCTACGCCGTTTGTGTCAAAGGGTGTAACAACTACATTTATGTACCCAGCGCTGGACGCCATCGAAGGTCTTTCACTTAAGCGGACCCCAACCATCATGTGACTGTCCCGCTCTAATAGAACCAAACAAGCATGATACTCGAGTGCTTCAACAAGTGACGCATAAAGTATCGACTTGTCGGTGCAGTTTCCTTTGCCCGCCGCAAGAACCTCCAAAGCATAGGGCCAGTAATAGAGGTTGTCTTTTATACCATGCTCGTAGTACGGAATTGCTTCTTGAACGAATCTCAACACAAAATCAGCCAATCCGTCTTCACTTAGGCTATATTGACTAACATAGCTTGCTTTCAAGTTTTCTGCGAATGTTCTTATTATCTGATCTTCTACGGTGACAAATTTTTTGGCATCCGACGAGAGATAAGCGCCGATAGGCTGAATACCATATACATACACAGCGTGAGACATCCTTTCGTATTTTTCTGTTTCATTGATAATCTCGATTTCTCGACGCCAAAGTCTTCCACCGTATGTCCATGTATAAGATACCGGAATCACGATAGTTTTGGTGCATGTGGCTTGAGCACCGCCGTTGTCTGTTATCGTGAGCGTGACTTCGTAAGTTCCACGTCGGGCGTATGTATGAGTTAGATTTGGATTTTGAGTAACATCAAACACTCCGCCACATTTCCACTCTCGATTAGTAATAGTACCATCACTATCGAAGGAGTTATCCACGAACTCGACGGTGCGCGCCTCTCTAGTATAAGTAAAATCTGTGATTGGTGGGTTGTTGACTCGGATCCAAAAAGTGGCAGCGCTATTTTCAAATTTCTTTAAAGGACTAGAAATCATTATTTGAATGTTCCCCGACGGCGCATTAATTGGGCATTGTGTTTTCCATTCATAATAGCCATTCTCGACTACAACGGATCCCGAAACACCCAAGCTAGGCACCGAAATTTCAAGTATGGAATTATTTGGCAAGTTCGTCTCACCAGAAACTATCAACTCATTGCCTTGCTGCCTACTATCGATCGACAGGTAATAGCTTTCTGATTTGAAAAGTATGAAACCAATAAAAGAAATGAAAACAACGAAAACAAGAATTGACGCAACCCCTGCTATTTTCTTGGTACACCGATGAGGCTTTTTTAGAGAGACGTGACGGTTCGCGGCGCTTGGGGATAGTTCTTCCACAGCAGCCGACTTGGCCGTTTTATAGTTTTTCAAGGATTTTTCCACTTCTTCTGGATATTCGATTGGCAGTGGCACCCAAATTGGGGGCTCTCGGGTAGGCTTCGGGGGCCCTATCCACTTTTCCCGTTCTCCCTTGTATTTCCTCCAATCCCTCTTTCCCAATCCCTCACACACGTGGGTCTCAGGCAAATGGTGATCTGAGCAAAACCTTTCACCGCAGTAATGGCATCGCCAAGGTAGTTCGGTAATTTTTTTGCCGCAAAAATAACAGACATTCGTCCAATGGGGCCTCCGATGGTAGGGTTTCCGTCGCTGGTGGGATCTTCTTGGCAAGTGTCTCCCTATCCTACCTTAGCTTGGGATAATTAAAGTCCGCCCATATCTCGAAAGTTAATCAGCATTAACCTCAAGCAATTCGGCCCATTCCTCGCTTTATTTGGCAGGATAACTTTTAATCCAAAAGAGACCAAGTTTCAATTGCCCGATGATGTCAAGACATCTCTGAGCTTCGGCGATGACATGATGATGGGCGAACTGAGGGCTCTAGAACCTAAGCGTGGCCACCCTCGCGCCATAACCGCATCGCTTCAATTGTTTTCATCTTCCGACTTTCGGCAACTTCGCCAGAGCTTCCTTTACGAGCGAGTCTGGATATTCGTAGTCCACGA
>CAZLQN010000070.1:0-4665 GCA_964561735.1 Hadarchaeota archaeon (SeqCode)
TGCCTATGTGATCCGCGTGGGCGTGGGACAGGAAGACGGCCTCTACCTCTGGCAGGTCCTTGAGAATTTCAAATGGCGGTACTGTGCCGCGCCCCTGATCAAACCCGGCGTCAAAGATTGCATGGTGCCCGCCCACCTTCACAAAAAAGCTTATGCAACCTCCAGGTCCAGTTCCGCCCAAGCACAGGAACCGAAAAGAGTCCCTTTTAACTTCATCCAAAAAGATTTCCCTGATTCTCTTCAGCTTCTCGTCGTACTCCGCTCTTTTTTTCTCATCCGAGAGGGTGAGATATGCCTTCCCGCATTTCAAAATCCGTCGCCGCGCTTTCTCGTCGCAGGTTTTTCCGATGTACTCTTTATCTCCCGTTATTTTGAGTAGTTCCTTCGCCCCGCCTTCCGCGCCCGGGATTAACGCGCGAACCGCCAGCACGAAGGCGCCTTCGATCTCCTCCGCGCTGGCAGTCTGGGAAACGCGGAGGGTGTGGTAGCAATCGGGTAGCCAGTTGAGATTGTAGATCTCATCTTTCTGGAACTTTTTTTGTAGATACTTTTTCTGCTTGTATTTTCCCCACCTGTTAGCGTTAAGAGAGACTCCAACGTCTTTATAGCCCTTAATTCCTTGCCAAGCCCCGTTGACAAGCGTGAGAAATCTACCTGGTTGCTTCCTATCCTCGAAATGAAATATTGCGGCGTCTTTCCCTATCTCTCCACCAATCGAGAAAAGCTCTTTCTCGTCGCGCACGAACTTTCCCTGCTTGGAAAAATCTAGGTAGTAATTTATCATCTCAACTAGGCGCCTCACGTTATCCCCCCCATCCCAAAATTCGCTGAGGACTACCTTGAATTGAGGTTCGGCAGACCACTTGCCGAAGGATATATGCTCGCCGTTTCGGAGGGCCAGAACCGCTTCCGGGTCTAGCTTCTCTACCTTCGGTACTTCAGCCGCCTTTTTTGTTTCAGGTATTTCAGGCGCTTTAGGGGACGGCCTCATCTCTCCTTTTGGTTTGACAGGCGCGGGAGCTGGTTTTTGGCTTATTGGGGCTTGGACACGTTTTCGGCTCTTCGAAGACGGGCCATGTTCTTGGAATCCTTGGGCTAGCTGATACTCATGAGTTTCCTCCAACACAGCAGGTTCTTGCCCCTCTAGAAACGGAATTTGTTTTTGGATATGCTCGAGCTTTGTTGGGATCCCCGCGGCGGGCCTCTTTGGGACTCTGGCCTCGGTCGCGGTCACGACGGCCCCGCGCTCCTCCAAATAGACCTCGTCGTTGATTATCATGAACCTGATGAACCTGTTTTGGTCAACAACCCATGGAAATTCGTCCTTCCAGTTCCGTCCAGCTCTCGACCGTTGATCAGGAGACCTGGGCTCGAGCGCCCCAAACGTGTCGTTGGACAGTACTTTGCACTCCGGGTGGTTAGTGGCATATTCTAGAAACCAGCGATCTGCTACCGTTGTAGCTGGTACCTGCTGAACAGTGCCGTAAGATATCATCTGCTCAAATACTGGCGTGTCTTCGTTGCGAATGTGATGCCTCGTTCTCGGATCGACGAACACGATGTACTGATACCCCTCTTTTTCCAGCTGCCCGATCACGAGCTGGAGGTTCTTAATCGGGGGGTGCAAGCCTAGCTTTCTGCCATAGAAAATCACGTTGGATCCATCGACAAGAACTTTTGAAGTCGTCTTGGGCTGGTCTAGCTTCTTTATCTCTGGCGCCCCGGTCGCTTTTTTCATCTCGAGCCCCCCGGCCGCTCCCGGCGTTGGCTTCGGCCCAAGGATTATTTCTATGACGGGTCGTTCGGTTAATCCGGTTTCTGATTGTAGTCTCTCCGTGCCTTTCAGGGTGCTCTTTACCACTACCAAGTTCTTGAGGACATTTTTTGTCACGATTTCGGCAACATCGCTGGCTTTGCTTATATTTTCCCCCATCGCCTTGAGGATGACTTCATCGGAGCCGGCGGCGAACTGGGCGTGCACCTCCGCCACGTACGCCTTCACCGGTTTTTCCGCAACAAGGATAAATCGCCTTCTGGGTATTTCTTTCACAGCTGCTTCTGGTGATGGCTTCGGTTCGATTAAAGGGGCTGCAAGGCGCCTCTTAGCTGGCCTGAGCTTTGCCCCTTCCGTTTTTTTGCCCAAACTACGAACGGTTCTTTTGCGTTTGACCAACTTCATCCCCGCCGATTATCCTTTGTTTTCCCCCATAATTTTGTTCTTTACTAGGCACTTGTGGTTTCTCCTTGTTGGGCGGATATTTGTAAGGTCCGCTCTTGAAGATGTGGTGAATCGTGCGTCCACTGCCGCATGCGTATCCTCTGGGGTTCCGCAACGTTTTCGGCCCTTCCCCCCGCGCTGAATCCCAACGCTCTGTAGAATTCGATACCGTAACCAAAATTGGAAAGTTCGTAGAGCGTTTTTTCTATGCACCTGTCTAGCGATAAAATTCCGCAGTTGACCCCCGCTTGGGTCAGTAAAAATGCTTCCGAGATCAAGGCGAAGTCTCTATGTCTGCTCTCTTTCTCTAGCCCCTTGGATTGCCTGTAAACTTTGATTACAAGATGTTTCACATCCGCAGGCAAGGTGTTCAACGATCCCATCGATTCCCTCTTCGTTTTGAACTGCGTCCTTAAAAATATTAAAAGACGCTCCCGAGATTGTTTGGCCTCTTTGAGAAACTTTTTAGAATATTTCCCGTCCAAAGAATGGAGCTCATGTTCTACGAAATCGCAAATCACCAGTCCCTTGGAGTTTCCAATCGCATTTGAAACAGCGTCGGGGTGGCACAGGGCGCAAGTATCTGCAAGGATCAATTCAGACCCCCGCGAGAGTTTTCTGAGCTCTTCGATTTCATCGTCGCAGAGCCTTCTATACATTTTTTATCCCACATATGTGTATATCCCCCAACTATTAAAGCTTTGTGGTTAAGGGGAAATCCATATAAGGGGATAAGGCTATACTGCATAATGGTGGTGGACATGGGCAGAGTAGACGTAATCCTCAAGGATGACCTCGAAAAGGAATTCAGGATGGAGGTCGCGAAGTCGCTGGGGATGAAGAAGGGTAACCTGACTGTGGCAATCGAGGATGCTATCAGGAAATGGGTCGAGGCCGAACGCAAGAAGAAGCAAAAGTGATTTTTGGCCTCCTTTTTAAAAACCAATTTGCACGATGCACCCGAGTCCAACCAAGGCTCGGGCTTGGTTTTCGCTAATTTCCCCTTGGAAGCTTTTCCCGTCATCCCCTCACACCCCCCCCGCCTCGGCCAGCGTGGCATTGGATATCAAGAGTGGCACCATGGCCAAGCAAGTCACTGCGATTAAAATCCAAGGCGCATTTTTTGGCGACGGTTTTTTCCCCATCAGCTCACCTCGCTTTTAGAGCGACGAACTTTGCGCGCGGGCCGCACTTCCTTTCGTTTTTTCCTCCATATCATCAGCACCGCCGCGAGCACCGCAAGGGCCGCTATCAAGGCGATCCAGTACGGAAACGCCGCTGCCGGGGTCACCGTAAGCTCTCCTGAACCCGAAGCTGCATCGTAGCTCGCGGACCCCGAGAAGGACGCCCCGACGTTGACGGTGCCAGTTTCCGTGGCCTTGTAGCTCGCGCGAGCGACCCCGCTGGAGTCTGTTTTGAACACACCAAGGGTAACGCCCCCGACCGTCAGGGTGATGTTCTCGTTGGCGATGGGGTTGCCCCCGGGATCTTTTAGGGTGGTCGCGATTTCCACCGTTGCGCCGTTCTCGACCGAGCTCGGCGCGGATACCGTCAGCGTGGGCGAGAGCCGGTATACCTCGACCTCCGCTTGCACGTCTTCCGTGTGCTGGATTCCCGCGTAGTCTATGAACGACAGGGAAAAACGCGGAAGAGCCGTTCCGAGCGTCACGCCCGCGGGAGACGAAACCGTAAAGCCCGCTGACGCCGATTGGCCGGCCCTCACGTCCCCGAGTTCGACCGAGCTCGGCGCGATCGTTAGCCCTTTTGAGTCCGCGACGCTCAATACGGCCTGGCGCATGTTCTCGTTGCCTCCGTTGGTGAAGGAGACGGCGAGAGAATTGTCGCCCAGAGCCCTGACGACTTTGGAGCTGGCCTGCAGGCTCGAGACCTCCGACTTCACGACCGTCACGTTGAAGCTGTACGTGTCCTGCGGCGTGGTTTCGGTCCCGTGCCAGACCTGAATGAGGATTTCGTGATCACCCAGTTTGGAAATAGAAAGGGTTTGATAAGCTGCGCGTGTGTCTCCTACGCCAAGTAACCTATTGTACGTTTCGATCGCGTGTTCCCCTATCAAAATGTTATCCAAGAAAACCCTAGCTGTGACATCCAAAGCGAAGCCACTATCACCATCATTTATGTCGTAGTTGCGGACTGGTATCTCCAACATCCACCCCCACGCATAAATTCTAACGGGGTCCTCCGATGGTTTAACTGGAGGGTAGCTGGTTTTCGTTAAAACTACATCTTCCTCAACAACTTTTATCCCAGTTTGAGCCAGCGCCAGTCTTGGCATGATGGTCAAGCAGAGCAGGAGCGCCACCAAAATGCACAGCACCGAACGCCTCATGCGGTCACCGCCCCAGGGCCTCGCCCGCGGGAGGCGGTAAGTCCAGAATTTATTCTGGTTGAATACATTTTTCTTGCTCCAATTTTCGTCTCTCCCACTC
>CAZLQN010000071.1:0-4548 GCA_964561735.1 Hadarchaeota archaeon (SeqCode)
TTTTTTCTTCAGTTTCTCTAGCATCTGGACGACGCTTGGTGCCTTGACGTGGAGCTGGTTTGCGAGTTTTCCTATTTTGATCACTTGGTCGCTACCATCTGCGCATGTGAAGATGGCCTCCAAATACTCCTCTTCAGCTGGAGTCATCTCCTTTCGGCCAGTGTGCGGTGAGTGCCATACCATATTTATCATTAAAAGTTAGGTGTGCCTAATTTATAAATATTAGGTGTGCCTAATTTGATACTTGACAAGTGCTATACCGATTTTCTTAGCTTGTTAAACGCCTGATTGATCTCAAGTCTCAGCTTTTCTAAGCTTTCCACGTCATTCTTAATCACGATGATCTTGGTCGGGGCCTGCGTTTTGAGTTCTTTTTCCGATTTTAAGAAAAGTTCCTCGTAATCATCTTTCCGGTAGTACTTGTGCATCATATCGCTCGGCACTATGTGGTCGTCCAAACCTTTTTGCCTCGCTCTGAACCTGTGGACGTTTCTCTCCAAGCAAACGTCGAATGGGGCGTAGATGTAAATTATCAAAGAGCGGTCGAGCACTTTGCGGTCGAAATTTTTCATCGCGTGGGCGTAGCTGTCGCGCGAGAATTCAACAAAGATCACCCTGCCATGTTTCTCAAGTTTTTTGAGTTGATCATTTATACGCTTGAGCACATCGTCGAGCATCGAGAGATCCGTCACTTCAAAACCCCCTTCCTTACGGAGATGGCGCTTGAACTCCTTGTCCTCGTCAACGATATCTTTAAGCACTGGAAAGTCGTCGATGCGCATCACCTCGCGTGCGAGCTTCTCTTTGCGTAGCCGCTCACCCAGCATATTGTATATGATGGACTTGCCGCAGCCAGGGCGACCGAGCAAAAAAATGAACGAAAACATCTAGGCACCGAATATTTCTCGGACGTATTGGCTTTCAGCCTTCAATAGGTTTTTGCGGTCTAGCACCTGTTCGTTGTTTTTCAAGGAAGTCTCCAGCACAATTACTTCGACGCCCTTCCGTTTCATAGTCTCGGCGTAGCGCCTCAAATTTTCGCGCTTCAGCAGCCCCCACTCGAGATGCAGGGGCGGATGAAAAATCTTCTTGCCAGGCACGTAGTCGTTGAGGTGGATCTCCTTGAGCAATTCTCGTGGCAGAACCTCCATAACCTTCTCGGGCGGCGATGGAATTTCCTTGCCAGCATCTGCGCGAGTGAACCAATGCCCAATGTCCAAGTTGAAGTAAATGTCGACGCCCTGCTGTCGTGCATCCTCTATTACTAGCACGCAGTCACCTATCTCGCTGTACGCATTGTCGGTAGCAACGTTGTTCTCTAGATGAAGCGCGACGTCGTGCTTGGAGGCAAACTCGGCAAGCTCGACCAGACTCTCGACGAGGGCTCGGTGGGTGCGCTCCTTATATTTGCCGACCGCGTGGTAAAAAGGTACGCTACCGGGATGTATGTTGACATACTTTGCTCCAACGTCCGAGGCGAACTCTATGCATTTTTTGTGCAGCTCTACCGCCGTGGTGCGATCGATTTCTTGCATGCAGCAGACGGCACTACCAACGTAGCTGTACGGCAGGTGCAAGGAAAGCGTGATGTCGTTGTACTCAGCGACGCGCTTGATTTTTGCCCGTTCCTCTTTAGAGAGGTTGATATATGGATTGGGTAGGTCAGCGTCAAGCTCGACATGGCTGAAACCTATCTCTCGCGTTACCTCGATCTGCCGATTCACGTCGAGCTTTGCTTTACGAAGCGCGAGGGCGTTCATCGAGCCGATATCCAGCTTGCCCTCTTTGAATGCCTTCTTTTCGGCCTCGCTGAGGTAGTCAAAGACGAGGCAATTTGTGTAATCGCGCCCTAATCGCATTGTATCACGATGTTAATTTGCACACACTTTTATTAATCCATACTACCAATCGCTGTTGAGGTGGTCAGATGAAGATTGTTTCCACAGAGCGCCCTGCCACAAAAGAGAAGCGGCAATATCACATAGCCTGTGCTCCAGGGGAGGTCGCGCCCTACGTGCTTTTGCCCGGCGACCCGGAGCGCGTTCCGAAGATAGCGAGTTTGTGGGACGAGGCGAAGAAGGTCGTCTACCATCGAGAATATCAAACTTACACCGGCAAGGCCGGCGGCGTGCCGATTTCGGCGACTTCCACAGGCATAGGCTGTCCGAGCTTGGCGATAGCCGTCGAGGAGTTGGCCGCGGTGGGGGCGAACACTTTCATCCGCGTGGGCAGTTCGGGCAGCATACAACGGGATGTCAAGGTTGGAGATGTGGTGATTTCAAGCGCTGCGGTCAGACTGGAGGGGACGAGCAAGCAGTACGTGCGCGTGGAATACCCAGCTTCGGCGAACTACGAAGTATTGCTGGCGTTGATTCAGGCGGCTGAGAAGCTGGGCCACCGCTACCATGTTGGGATAACTGCCTCGACGGACTCCTTCTACTTGGGTCAGGGCAGGCCCGGTTTGGGCGAGTACACTCAGTCGTTTGCGAAGGAAATAATGCAGGATCTTCAGGCGGCGCGGGTCATGAACTTCGAGATGGAGACTGCGTCGCTCTTCACGATATCGAGCGTCTACGGTTTCAGGGCGGGGAGCGTTTGTGCGATCTTTGCGAACCGCGTCACGGGCGAGTTTGGAGTCAGTGAGGGAGAGATGGTGAGTGCCGAAATCGCGACTGAGGCAGTAAAAATTTTGGCGAAGATGGACAAGGAGAAACAAAAATCCAAGAAAAGGTACTGGGTACCAAATTTGTGATTTCGGTGATCTGATGAGGGACGTTGCGATCATAGGTTGCGGGATGACAAAGTTCGGGCGGGCCGAGGGAAAAGACCTGATGGATATCATGGTCGAGGCCTCGCTGCGCGCGATCGATGACGCTGGAGTCGGCGAGCGCGACTTCGATTCAGTTTACGTTGGAAACATGCTCGCAGGAGAACTTTTCCACCAAACCGCGATTGCTAGTGCCCTCGTAGATCGAATTAACCTGATCCCGGCGGCGGCTGAGCGAATCGAAAACGGGCCTGCAGCTGGAGCGTCCGCGGTCAAGAACGGCTTTTTGGCAGTGGCTTCAGGAGCCAGTGACTTGGTGCTCGTTGTTGGTGGGGAAAAAATGACAGGTGTCGATACAGACACCATCACTGACTTTATATCGACGATGAATCACCCCACCGCGGAATACGTACACGGTGTAACTATGCCCGCGATGGCAGCGTTGCTGACCCGCCTCTACATGGAGCGCTACGGCCTCACTGAGCGTCACCTGGCGATGGTCGCAGTCAAGAACCACGCGAACGGGATGAAGAACCCCTATGCCCAGCTACACAAGCTGTGTACTGTCGAGGGCGCCATGAGTTCAGTCATGGTTTCAGACCCGCTGCGGCTCTATTACTGCTGTCCGATAGGCGATGGCGCGGCCGCACTGGTCCTTTGCCCTCTAGAAAAGGCAAAAGAATTCGGCAAAGTGCCGATACGAATAATGGGTTTTGGGCATGCGACTGACACTCACACATTGCAAGAGCGTGAAGACCCGGCGGTGCTCAAGTCGGTCAAAATCGCCGCGGAACGCGCATTCAAGATGGCAGGGCTCACACCTAAAGACATAGATGTCGCGGAGCTCCACGACGCGTTTGAAATTCTCGAGATCGCAGAAAGCGAGGATGTCGGGTTCTTCAAGAAGGGCGAAGGTCACTTGGCGGTTGAAAAAGGTGTGACGACGCTTGACGGAGAACTGCCGATAAACCCATCGGGCGGGCTCAAGGCAAAAGGTCACCCGGTGGGGGCGACGGGAGTGGCGCAGATAGTCGAGCTCGTCTGGCAGCTGCGCGGCGAGGCTGGGGAACGGCAGGTCAAGGATCCGAAGCGGGCGCTCGCATGCAACTTCGGCGGATTTGGGAACAACACACTCATACACATATTGGAAAGGACGGGTTGAGATGCAGGAAAAAATGATGGGTTTCAAATGTAAAAAATGCGGCCGTGTGATGTACCCGAAGCACGAACGCTGCCTGGGCTGCAAGGGTACTGAGTTTGAAGAGGTTGGGCTGGGCGATGAATGCACGTTGATCACGTACACAAAACTTTACGCCCTGCCAGAGGGGATCGAGATGCCACCCCTGACGCTCGGGATAGTCGACTTCGGCGGCAATGTGCGTGCGCTTGGGCAAATCATGACGGACGAGCCGAAAATAGGCATGAGGCTCCGCCCTGTATGGGGAAAGCTCCGCAAAATCGGTGAAAAAGAGATTTACGGATTCAAGTTCAAGCCAGCCAAAAAGGGTTAAATGTTGTCAGCAGGAGAAAAAATGGAGGGATGAGAATGGAGGTTGACTGGAGCAAAATAATGAAACCGTATCCGAAGAGGAGCATCACTTTGCCGAACGGCGACGAGATGATTGTCCGTTCGCAGGGAAAAGACGAAATCGAAAGGGTCGCCGACGCGCTGTTACCTAACGCAAAGTACCACCAAGACCTTTTCGACCTCGTGAACGCGGAAATGATTACTGAGCTTTACCTCTGGAGAGAGAACCGTGATATCTGGAATTGTCCCGCTG
>CAZLQN010000072.1:0-4474 GCA_964561735.1 Hadarchaeota archaeon (SeqCode)
GCCTCCGCAACTTTCTTTGCTTCTCCCCCGAACCTGCTCGGGATCTCTTTTGGCGCTCCGACGCCCGTTACCTTCACCAGGACGTTTACTTTATTCGATTGCGGCGTAAGGTCTTTTACTTTCGTTATCCCTACCGGGGCGCTTTCAGCTTCTTTTTCCATAGCTATTCCTCTATTACCTGTGGTATGTACTGGTATAAATATCCCAATATATGTATTTAGCTGCTGCATTACATTTAACAATTTGGTAGGTTATTTTGATGCCCAAGGCTGAGCTCGGCGGGGTAAAAGTCGGCGACGGTTGCCCAGTCGCGATGATTGGCGTGCTGAACCTGAGCCCAGAGTCTTTTTACTCCGGCTCGGTCGTCCGCGGCTCGGCGCAGGCGTTGAGGCGGGCCAAGCGCATGCTCGAGCAGGGCGCGGATATCATCGATGTTGGGGCGGTGTCGACGGCGCCGAACGTCGAGCTGATTTCGCTGGAGACAGAGAGGCGAAGGATTCTCCCGATCATAAAAATTCTTGCAAAAAAAACCGATGCCCCCATCTCAGTTGACACCCAGCGCGCCGCCATCGCGGAGGAGGCGCTGGAAATTGGCGCGAAGATGATCAACGACGTCAGCGGGTTGAAATCAGATCCGAGGATGGCGAAGGTCTTGGCCAAATCGAAATGTTCGGCGATACTCATGGCCGCACGAAAGAGGTCGGGGGACGTCCGAACGGTCGCCGAGATCAGGCGCGCGTTGGGCGACAGCCTGAAGATTTGTGGGCGCAGCAAAGTCGACGTGCAAAAAATCGTCATCGACCCAGGCATAGGCTTCGGCAAGGGCGGAGATTACGATGTTCGAATATTGGCCAACCTAAGAAATTTGAAGGACTTGGGCAGGCCCATCTGCGTCGCCGTCTCGAGGAAATCTTTCATCTGGCGGATATTGGGGCTGAAAGATCCCGCAGATCGACTGGCGGGCTCGCTCGCCGCGACAGCCGTGGCCGTCATCAACGGTGCGGACGTGGTGAGGGCGCACGACGTCGAAGAAACTTTGCGCGCGGTGCGCGTGGCCGAGGCGATAAGGCGCGCAAAGGATTAAACGCATTGCGATGAAATGTCGTTGGGTGGATGGATGAGGGTTCTTGGATTGAGCATGCCGCTGATAACTCCCGGCTCTGACATCGCATCGATGATATTGCGGGCGTCCGAGCAGGTTGGTGGCATTCGAGATCGCGACGTCATAGTCATCGCTTCCAGCGCACTTGCGACGGCGCAGGGCAGGCTGAAGAAGCTCACGAGCGTCAAGCCGTCTCCCCGCGCCAAGCAGCTCGCGAAGAAGAGCGACCTCGAGCCGGAGTTCGTCGAGATCGTGCTGCGCGAGGCGGACAAAGTTCTTGGTGTCGTGAAGGGGGCTATTGCCACGCTTAGGGATGGCATGCTGTGCGCGAACGCAGGCGTGGACCACACAAATGCTCCTCTTGGGAGCGTCACGCTCATGCCCAAGAAGCCGGACCAGGCGGCCGAGGAAGTGCTCCGCGCCCTCAAGAAGAGAGTCAGTGGACATCTCGGTGTGATAATAGCCGATAGCCACGTCCAGCCCCTGCGCTTGGGCACCGTCGGGCAGGCGGTCGGCGTGGCGGGCATCGAGCCTGCGATGGACTGCAGGGGCAAGCGGGACCTCTACGGGAGGAAGCTGAAAATAACTTTTAGAGGCATCGCCGACCAGCTGGCTTCGGCGGCGCAGGTGGAGATGGGCGAAGCGGACGAGAGGGTGCCAGCCGTGGTCATCCGCTGGGCGAAGGTCGAGTTCACGGATCAGCCCAAGACATCCGTGAAGATTCAGCCGAAGAAATGTTTATTTTCCGGAGCATTGAAGTTGGGGAAGTGATTGGCGCATCCCCAAGTCTATTGACTAACAAACACCCCTGCTAAAATGTCCCGTCGTATATCCTTTTTTTATTTTACTGTCGTCGAATGATTCAAAATTCAAAATCTTGCGGTAGATGCGGATAAATTTGTCAACGTCCTTTTCGACATCTATGTAAAAATATTTCACGCCTGCTTTGACATATTCACGAGCTTTGTTGAACAATCCCAACTGTCTTGAATTGAGTATTTCTGTCATGCCATTGTTATTCCGCACCCTGAAATGCCGCCCTTCGTTATCGACTAATTCTGGAGCTTTCAATTTCTGTTTGCTGTTCATCAAAACTATATCTCCGTGTATGAAAACAATGAAACGCTTGTTTTTTAGTGCAGTTATTTCATTAAAATTCAGTTCCGGCGAGATAATGGGAACACCGGAGTAACAACTCAAGTCGACATCGTTGAAGCAGTTAAATGAATAATCTAGATGAATATTATAGCCATCTAAAAATCTCAACAAGCCCCTGTTCCCGACTAAAATGCCGTCAGGGTTTATCTTTCGTATTCTATCTGCAACTTCAACGAGTTGTTTATCGGAGAGTGTCCTTGGAGTATACACGAAAAATTGAGAGTGATTCAATAAACCCTTAACTTCTTCGCAATCATCTCTTAAAATATCGTAATAAACGACATCGGCTTTTGCTTTGTCGGCAGCTTTGGCCGACTTTTTATTGTAAGCCTTTGCAAATATCTTGACGTCAGATTTATTCTCTACTGGATTGAAATGCGAAAGAATTAATTTTGATTTATTGATATCTGCTTTAATCGGTTTTATTTCATCGCCCAATTCAAACCGCATATCTATAGAAAAGGTTTTGTAAACGGGTTTTCCGTTTCGTGCTCCTTTGGTATCTATCTCCACGGCATCTCCACTAAAAGCTTCTTTGACGTTCACGCCATTTTTCAAAATTTTATTTACAGTATAGCCTGTTACAGTGTCGTCAATCCAAATGCCTATTCCATCTCCTCGCTTGAGGTCAGCTATCAATTTTAATTTTCCTTCCTTAAAAATTCCAAGGAACATCCCTCTGTTCATAGGTTTTCTAGAATCGACAACATTGTCGTTGAAACCAAACCCAGTCGTGAATTCTCTGTTGAACACAAGCTTGAGTTCATTGATGTTTTTCTCGTCGATAGAAAATTTTCCAGCGTAATAGGCATCAATGTATTTTCTGTATATGCGTGCGACTGTAGCGACATACAACGGGCTTCTCATCCGGCCCTCGACCTTGAAAGACGCAACACCCGCTTCGATCAATTCAGGAATCTTCGGGAGCAAACAGAGGTCCATGGTGCTCAACGGATATTTGTTATTATACATCAGTCTGCACGGTTGGGCGCACAGCCCCCTGTTCCCGCTTCTTCCCCCCGCAAGCGACGAGAATAAACATTGTCCGCTGTAACTGAAGCACAGCGCGCCATGGATAAAGACTTCTGTGTTGTATTTTTTGGAGATAGACGCAATTTCTTCAAAAGAAAGCTCTCTCGCAAGTATAACGCGGTCGATGTTCTCCGGTATTGAGTAGCTATTTACAGTAGTTGCCTGCGTCGAGAGGTGTATTTTCAAATCCGAAAAATTTTGTTTTATCAAAGAGGCAAAACATGGGTCCTGTATAATTATGGCGTCTGCTTTTGCTGAATATGCGATATTGATAAATCTGAAATACTCCGCCAATTCGCTATTCTTGACCAATGTGTTCAACGCAACATAAACCTTGATATTTCTTTTGTGACAGTAGTCGATGGCGCCGAATATGTTTTTCTCGTCGAAATTGCCTGCGGATATTCTCGCGTTGAACTTGTTTAAGCCGAGGTATACGGCATCTGCGCCGTTATTTACCGCGGCTCTGAGGCACAATTCATTTCCTGCGGGAAGCGCTAATTCGACTTTTTGCATATGATTGACTATTAAGCGATCTTGGTAAAAAAGTGGGCCCGAAGGGTTCAGCGTGCGAACGGGTTCGGGTCCGACGCTA
The DNA here is from genome assembly GCA_964561735.1 of Hadarchaeota archaeon (SeqCode). Taxonomy (GTDB): domain Archaea; phylum Hadarchaeota; class Hadarchaeia; order Hadarchaeales; family Hadarchaeaceae; genus DYFS01. The sequence continues at coordinate 3,888 of CAZLQN010000072.1, forward strand.
AATCGCGATTTTTTGATTAATTCGTGCGGTAGAAAAGACACATCAGAGTTCAGTTGCGGTTCAAATCCCTTCCCCCGCACCACAGGAGTATTTTGAGATGCCCATCCGCCGGGGTTAGCGGTGAACATCTTGCGTATGGTTTTAAACGGACTGAAAAGCAAGTAGGGGTTATACAATGGAAAGAATTATCACGGGCGTAGAACGAGAACCATCCGCACCCGCGCCGGTAAAGGCTGGCGACACCCCTACTGTAAAGATAGAAGGACGGGGTAAAGGCGAGGATGGATCGCTCGCGTGCAGGGCTTCGTGGTCTTCGTGCCCGGCGCAAATGTCGGGGATGAGGTAAAGGTCCGCATAAATGAAGTGCGGCCAAGATTTGCCTCAGCTGAAGTTGTTAGGGAGCAAGCTCCTTTTACTTAAGGCTTTGGCATTTCCTCTCGAATTAGCGGTAGCTTTACTGAAGTTTAAGTGGTTTGGAGCTGAATAGCTGTGATTATCAAACATCAGAATGGGGTGCAAAGAATGTTGTCTGAAGATGAAATAATTGAATTCATTAAAGCAAATGGTGGAAGGGTGACCAACTCTTT
>CAZLQN010000073.1:0-4421 GCA_964561735.1 Hadarchaeota archaeon (SeqCode)
TTACATCGTGCCCACGGCTGGCCACTCTGTTTGAAATGGCGTAAAACTGCCGCTCGCCGCCGCCCCAGACGCCGATCCCCCGCTTGGGGTCAGGGTAAATTTCCGTGATGTAGAGGATTTTCACCCACTCACCCCCCGAGCAGCCACTTCCAGAGTGGCATGAATTTCACCATTTTTCCGTCAAACTTTTCCCCGCCTTCGTGATCATGGGTTATAACCAGCAGGTCCCTGCACCTCAGCTCTCTGCTCGCTTTCGTCAGGGACTTCAGCTCCCTTTCCCTCGTGCTGAGGTCGGAGAGGTCGTAGCAGACCTGAATCAATTGCTTTATCCTTCCCCCCTTCCAGTGGACAAAATCGACTTCCCGCCCCTGGGAGTCTTTGTAGTAATATATCCCCTCATCGTGCTTTTCCGAGACCCGATTGAGAAGCTCCGTGCACACGAGGTTTTCATACGTCCTCCCCATGTTTTTCTCCAACCCGAAACCCATAAAATTCGCCAAGCCGTGGTCGACGACGTAGGTTTTCTTCGGGGCTATGAACTGCTGTTTTAACTTGAATGAAAATCTTTCGAGAACATGGATCAAAAAAGCCTGGTGCAGATACTCCACATAATTTTTCACCGTGTGGACGTCTTTTATGCCCGTGATTTTCGATAGCTTCGAGTACGTGAACTCAGATGAAAAATTGGAAACGAGGTATTTCGCGAGTTCCCTGAAACTCCTTTCGTTCCTGATCCTGTGCCTCCTGATGCAGTCCTTGTTGATCACGTCCTCATATATGTTGATGACGATCCTGGGGCCGAATTTGGAGAATTCCGGGAAGCCGCTTCCCTTCAGATACTTCTCAAGCTCCCTTTTCACCCTCGCCACATCCTCCGTCAGATAGACGTTTGGCTTGAAACCCAGCACCTCCCTGAACGAGAAGGGAAACATGTTCACGTCCACGTGCCTTCCGGTCAGCGCGGTTGCCAGTTCCCCGCTCAACAACTGTGAGTTGCTCCCCGTGACGATGACCCTTTTCGTCCTCCTCAACCTGTTCGCGAACAGCTCCCACCCGTTGACGTTCTGGGGCTCGTCCAAGATGACCAAGTCGATCTTCCTGTATAGCTCGTAGAAGGCCTGAAGTATTTTGTTCAGGCCCTTCGCTCCGATCCCAACCAGCCTCTCGTCGTCAAAATTCACACAGCCGAAATTCCCGCCCATCTCCCTTGCGAGGAGCACAGAAAATATGGACTTCCCACACCTCCTCACGCCCAAGACTGCGAGGATGTTGGGGTGTCTCAAAAATTTCCTAGCGTAACCTACTTTCTCCCTTTCAACTATTCGCTCTTTCTTAAACTTCTCCTCCAACTCGGCCCTCTGGTCCGCTATAATTCCTTTTAATCCCTCAATTTCCATGTGTAAACATAATCACAGACTTGTTTAAGAAGCTTGTGAATATAATCACAAACATCCACAAATAAGAACGCAAAGCTTGCTACATGCGCAGGGGGGTCCTGTATGCGGGCCACGATTCCACATCGTCTCGTACATCCACCTCTCCCCGCCACCAAGAAGGGGTGGAAGGGGTCAGAGGCATCAAGATGCGCATTAGCTTACCCTTCAAAGCATCAGCCCCGATCCGCGTATTTCTCGAAGATGCTGATAAAAATCAGATCTTTGTTCGAAGTATTTCGCACCCTGTGAAACTCTTCTGGCTTGATCGGCACCACATCCTTGCTGCCTACGCTCCTCTCGACCCCGCCAACCTCTATCCTGCCCTCGCCCTCCAGGAAGAGGTATATCTCGCTCACCGTATGCGAGTGTCCCCGCGTCTCCTTATCAGGGTGTAAAATCGTCGTGGAGAGTACAAGATGGCCGAGCGGGAAGTCGCAGACGACGTACCGCTCATCACTTCTTATCATCTTGGCCGCGCTGAAAACTTGAAAGAAACTTTTGTGCGAGATATCGTACCATTCGCCAGAAAACGCATGACCCTTGATTTTTACGTCGGACTCCAAGATATGCTCGATGAATTTCCCGATGTCGTCCCTCTTCTTATCCTTGCAGTACTTATCGAGGATTGGGAAAATCTTCTTGGGGAAAATATATGCTCCGACGCTCACGTATTTGCTCAACGGTTTCGATGATTTTTCCTGAAACTTCGTTATCAAAAAGCTCTTTTTAGGTGGGGGGTGGCGATCGCTCCCATCGAAGCTCAGAGTGCCGAGCTCCTGCGGCTTCAACTCGGGCTTGTCGCCGACGTAGTAGACGCCTATGAGCGGCTCACCTGTATACGCTGCCAAAAATTCCTTGAAATCTGCAGAAAAGTAGTTGTCGGAGCAGAGCACGAAAATGTCGTCGTTTATCTTGAGGGTTTTGATGGCGTTGTTTATCGCCGACACCGCGCCTGGCTTCTCCTCATCTGACATAGCCTCCTCGATGAGCACATTTTTGTAGCCCTCAAAGTATTTCTCAAATTTTCTGTTGGTGGTGATGATCGGCTCATCCTTAAGTTTTCCTATCAAATGGTCCAGAAGCGTCTTCCCCTCGACAACTATCATTGCTTTCGGCATATCAGCGAGTGGCCCCATGCGTGTCCCGAAGCCTCCAGCCAATATCATCGTCTTCATAATTCACACCTTTTTCTAATTCCGTTTTTATGACCTTATAATTTTCCTCGACTATTTCCAAGCACCTAGCGCCGATAGTTTGATCAAGCCGGCGAATATCCTGATGCCGCTCACTATAGTCGTCCCTCTTGTCTTCGCATATTTTGTGTAGAAACACTTTACTCGCGTTCGCCCTATTTTCAGCCCACGCCTCTTCGCCTGGATAATCATCTCGGATGAAACATCATAGCGGTTGCTCATAATTTTTATCTTCTCCAATGCCCTGCGGTTGAAGGCCCTCGAACCCGACTGCGAATCGATGAAAACATTGCTAAAAAGAAAAGTTATCCAATCCAGTACGAAGTTGCCAAACCTTTTGTGAAGTGGTATGCCCACGTGCATCCTCACGCCTATCACGAGATCCTCGCCTTTCAGAGCGCTGATCAGCCTTCGCACCGATTTCGGATCGTGCTGCCCATCTGCATCGAAGGTGACAGCACAATCAGCACCTTTTTTCCTAGCCGTCACCAACCCGGTTCGAAGTGCCGCCCCCAAACCCATATTGCGCCTATGAGCGACTACCACCGCCCCTTTCGCGCGGGCGATGTTCGCCGTCCGATCTGTAGAGCCATCATCGACAACTATGATTTGGCGCCACCCCTCACGCTTGAGGGAGTCCAGCACGCCACCTATCGTGCGCTCCTCGTTGTGAGCAGGCATCACTATCCAGACTTTCATGTTCTCAACCAAACTACGCTTGGAAGGGTTAAGCCCTTTTCTTTTTATGCGTCGCCAACTTATTCAAAATGGGATTCCCATAAAAACATGGTTCAAGGAGCTCAGATTCTCGAGCCGCGAGAGGCGAGAGATAATAGACTTCACCGATCAAGTGCTTGAGGCGACGAAGCAATCTGGCATAAAAAACGGCCTGCTCGTCGTTCAGCTCCCCCACGCGACGGCCGCGCTTATGCTCAACGAGGATGAAGAGGGGCTGAAACAAGACATTCTGAACAAACTCGATGATCTCGTCCCAGCGCGAGGTGGATATCAACACGATCGTATAGACGACAACGCCCACGCCCACCTGAAATCCGCGCTCGTCAGCTCCTCGGTGGTGCTGCCGATAGTCGACAGCCAGATAGTTCGTGGCACGTGGCAAAGTTTTTTGGTCGTGGAACAAGATGGACCTCGGAGACGGAGACTGGCAATTTTCGTGATGGGTGAATGAGATGGTCGTGGCATACGTCGATATTGAGACGAGTTCGAAAAAAGCGGATGAAGGAGTGATCATAGCGATCGGGCTGCTGATTGGTGATGAGCTAGAGGTCAGGTCCGCCGACTCCCTTGAGGAGGAGCGAAAAGCGCTGGAGTGGCTGCGGGAAAAACTGAAAGACTGCGACGAACTCGTGACCTGGTATGGATCGGGCTTCGACATTCCGTTCCTGTTCACCCGCGCCATCGTCCACAACATAGATTTAACCGAGCTAACTGAGATCCCGATGCTCGATCTCTGCCAGTGGTCCCGAGCCAATCTGCTACTTTCTAGCTACAGTCTTGAGTCGGTCGCGCGGTTCTTTGGCATCAGCGGAGGCAAGGGATTCAAGGAGTTCCGTGGCACCGATATCTTGGCTCTGTTCAAACTTGCCGAGCGCGGTGACAACGAAGCGCGGAGGTTAATTGTCGAGCACTGTAAAGAAGATATCACTGTGCTTAAGCTCGTTCATGAAAGACTAATGCCGCTTGTCGAACATTCGGGATGAGGATGGCCACGGAGAACCTCGAGAGAAGAATAAAGGTCTGCACCCTCTGTAGACTTCACAAATCTCGAAAA
>CAZLQN010000074.1:0-4287 GCA_964561735.1 Hadarchaeota archaeon (SeqCode)
AAATATGCCTGGCGAAGGACAAGAGCTTCTCCATCCCCTTCCTGAACTTTGAAGGGGTCCCGCGCGGCATCGATCTGAGAAAGGTGATGGACACTGGAATCTTTCCCATCATCAACACCGGCGTGGCTCACAAGAAGCCGGGCTTTGGCACGGTCGGCTTCGGGATTCTCCGGGCGCCGGCGGAGTGCTTCAAGAAGGCATTGAAAGCATTTGCAGAGGAGTATTGAGCCCTACTTTTTCTTCTTGACTTTAGCGATTTTCTCTATTCGCTTCAATCGCTTGCTCCGATCGCCCAACTTCCCGCGCACACGGTAGATTTGTTCCGCCCTCCGCTCGGCCAGCTCCTTGCTTGTCCTCAGCTGACCCTTCGTGAGCCGCAGAGCAACCTCTTTCCGCTCCACCTCGGCCTCTTTTTTCCTGAGCGCGATTGTCTTCTGCCTCAGCCCCTGCGCTTGCTCAGCCTTTACCCGTTCGAGCCTCTCGACCTTCTCTGCGTACACCCCAAGCACTTTGCGCGTGTATATCCCATACCCCAACAGCAGCAGACCCACGACCACGCCTATGGAGCCGATGACGTAGTTGTTGATCCACGAAATAACCCAAGACTGATTTGGCGTAATTTTCAGAAGGGTAAGCACAAGAAAAACCACTCCCAGTGCAAAAATGAAGGCCCCAACGCCTATACTGGCCGACCCAACGGACTGTTTCTTTACCATCCAATCTCAAAATAATATGGGTGTATTGATATTAAGCTGTGCAGCTTGACCACCCTTTTACACAATCACAAAAATTTGATACTGTAGAGGTGAACTGGTGGCGTCGAAAATTGAGAGCAAAATCATGAGCTTGCGTGAAGCGACGAAATTAGTGCCGAACGGCGCTCATATCTCGCTCGGTGGCTTCACCACCCAGCGCCACCCGATGGCCTTCGTCCACGAACTCATCAGGCAGAAGAAGCGAAATCTCCATTTCTACGGGCACTCCCCTGGCGGCGACCTCGACATGCTGATTGGTGCTGGCTGCGTCAAGAGAGTCGAACTCGCGTATGAAGCCGACGAGGCATTCTCCCGCGTCGGTCCCCGCTTCAGGCGCGCGGTCGAAAAGGGCTCGATCGAATGGGAGGACTACAGCAACTTCGGGATGGTGCAAAGGTTCGCGGCCGGAGCGATGGGGATACCATTCATCCCGACGAGAACGATGCTCGGCTCCGACATAATAAAAAAAGAGGGCTTCAGCAAGAAGACGAGAAGTGATCCGAAGATTGCCCCGAAAAAGCTCGCCGTCATAAACTGCCCGTTCACGGGGGATAAAATCGTCCTCCTACCAGCAATCCAAACCGATGTCACGATAATCCACGCCCAATTGGTCGACGCTCAAGGCCGATCGAAAACTAGGGTATGCGCCGAGGCTGAAGCGGAGGTGAGCAGATGGTAAAAAAATACGCAAAGGATTACAAGCTCATGGAACTCATGGCGGTTGCCGCGGCGAGGGAGATAAGAGATGGGGAAATCGTTTTCGCGGGGACAGGCCTGCCGATGCTCGGGACCATGCTCGCCCAATACACCAACGCTCCAAACTGCATCATCGTCTTCGAGGCTGGTGCGGTCGACTGCAAGCTTGCCCACCTGCCGATGTCCGTGGGGGACCCGCGCACGATGAGATTCGCCTCCACCGCGACCGGCCTCTTCGACGTCTTCTCCACCGTCTTACAACGTGGATTCATCGATGTCGGGTTCCTCAGCGGGGCACAGATCGATGCGTACGGAAACATAAACGCGACTTGCATCGGCAACTACCATCATCCAAAAGTCCGCTTTCCCGGCAGCGGGGGTTCCGGAGACATCGCCTGCCTGTCGAAGCGGACGATAATCATCGCCGCCCATGAGAAGCGGAGGTTCCCGGAGCGCGTCGACTACATCACGAGTCCCGGATGGATCGATGGACCGCATGGAAGAAAAAGAGCTGGGCTCCCTTGGGGCGGCCCATCTGTAGTCATCACCACCCGTGGGGTGCTCCGGTTCGACGAGCGGACGAAGCGGGCCTGCCTCGCATCCTATCACTCAGGGGTGACGCCCAAGCAGGTCCAAGAGAACACTGGCTTCAAGCTGGATGTCTCGCGCGCTAAGGAGACCGAGCCGCCGACCGAGGCCGAGATAAAAATTCTCCGCGAGAAGGTCGACCCCGAATGCATCTTCCTGAAGAAGGCTGAGGAATAACTTCAAAGAATGTTGGAGATAAAACTATGAGCGATCGATTGACCACGCAGCTGAAATCACTGGCCAAGTCCGAAGGCGCAGATTTGGTCGGGATAGCTCTGGTTCAAAGATTTAGAAATGTTCCGAAAGGATACGCACCAAAGGATATCTTGCGCTCAGCCAAATTTACAATCACATTAGGGGTACATCTCCTTGATAGCGTCGTCGAAACCACACCCAGCCGAGAATACGCTATCCACACTCGCGTTGTAAACTCGGAATTAAATCGAATTGCCTATAGAATAGCTCGATTTTTGGAGGATAGTGGATACGTCGCGATACCAGTTCCCGCATCCTACCCATCAGACAGTTCAAAGCACATGGGAGATTTATCTCATAGACACGCCGCAGTTTTCGCTGGATTAGGGCAAATAGGGCGCAATAGTTTGTTGGTGACACCACAATATGGTCCACGGGTGCGTTTAGTTACCGTGGTCACGAACGCTCCACTAAAACCAGACCCTCCGCTCAAACTCGATTTGTGCAAAGGTTGTGATATATGCATAAGAGCTTGTCCAGCTGGAGCTCTAGCCAAAAATAAGAAAACTGACAAGAAAAAGTGTGTTTCATATTCTAAGGAAATTCGCAAAAAATTTGATCTTGATTCGAGATACTGTGGCTTGTGCATCAAAGTGTGTCCGATCGGCAAAAAACATCGATCTACATTATTTAAGAAATCCTAAACGCTCGATCGTACCCACACCCAAACGTAACCCCAATAGGAGCCCAACCATCATATCCATGCCTGAAGTCTCGCCTATCCTCAAAACTTTTTCCGCTCCAGCCTCGACATCCTCGGCCTCACCCATAAATATCGCATTGAGCAGAACTTCAACCGCCTCGTTCGTCTCGCCTCTGGCAGCGTGCTTCAGCAGTTGCTGGCTGAGCAATGTCGTCCTGTCCGCGCAGCTGACGACGGCCTCGTTGATTTTTTTCACTCCTTCGATATCCCCGCCTAGCGAATCTGTGGACCACCAAAGGGCGACCATCAAACCCATCAACGCATCGTCGGCGGATGGCGATAGCCCCGGGCCGAGCCCGACGAGATTTCTCGAGATTTTTTTAATTTCGTCGATGCCACTGGATTTGATTGCCTTAAACAAGTTGACAAGGTGCAGCAACGTTGCCCCCGCCACCCGATTGAGACTAGATGCGGATGGTTTTTTTCCTATGGCTATTTCATCGATGTGAGACAACAGCTGTCCCAATCCTTCGCGTCCACCTTTACCTGCAGCAAATTGTTCTACAATTTTCAAATTTTTCTCCAAATGTTCAAAAGTTGAGTGGCCTACACGAGTTTTTGGTCGCCATATCTCAGCGCCCTTCAACGAAATTTCAAGTGCCTCGTCTATCAATAGACGATCATCAGTTTTACTAACAGGCATCCCCACGAGGATGCCAAGCGACGACATCCTCTCGCCAGATGCGATATCAGTGACTAAATTGATCGGACTTCGCGTGACGTCGCTTCGAGCTATGCCAACGAGCTCGCCGCCTAACAAAATGTTGAAGGTTCGCTCGAAGACGCTGCGGACCTCGCCATCGCCATTTTCCAACGCATCAAACGCCGCATTACCGATGGATGTGGCTTTCGCATATCTTCTCAAGGGGTTCCCATACACCTAATTCGGCGAAAGTTAAATTCTTTCGCCCACTAGTTTGCCGGCTTTTATCCGATCCCACTGTTGCTTCGTCATTATCTGCAGCTGTGCGCCAAAGTGGCTGCGCTGCTGCGGGAACGGTTGAACCGAAAACCCGTACGTGACGAAGAGTTTTCGCGACCCGATTGCACTCTCGGCACTCGCTTCGACCCTGTCGACGCCCAGCACGTCAAAATAGTGCTCAAGCTTGCACGGCCAGAGGTAAGCGCCTATCTGCAACCCTCGCTTAAGAGTGGTGGTATGAAGGCTGCAGCCGATTTTCGGATCTCTGAGCACACCGTTGGCAACGCCCACTATTTCACCATTGACCTCGCCAACCAAGTTGAAGTGGCTCCCAGCGGGACAATTCCAGATATCACGGTTCTCTCTCC
>CAZLQN010000075.1:0-4237 GCA_964561735.1 Hadarchaeota archaeon (SeqCode)
TGAGGGCGAGTTGAAGCTCTAGTTAAGTTAAATATAACCAGAGACAACTTTGCTTAGAATGGTGGCAATATGTGTGGTATCTTCGGTTGTGTGCTGAAAGATGGAACTGCTGCATCTTTAATCCATGCAGCTCTCAAGCGTCTGGAGTATCGCGGTTATGATTCCGTCGGTGAAGCTACGATCCACGAAGGCCGCCTATACGTGAAAAAAGACCAAGGAAATGTGGATGCGGTTCATGCCAAGCTTCACCTGGACGACCTCCCTGGAAAAATTGGGATAGGCCACACGAGATGGGCTACCCACGGAGCCCCATTGCAGAAGAATGCTCACCCGCAGCTCGACTGCGAGAATAATATAGCTGTGGTTCACAACGGTGTGATCGAGAATTTTTCAAGCCTCAGGCAAGAATTGGAGGAACGAGGCCACACTTTCCAATCAAAAACCGATACAGAAGTCATCCCTCACTTGATAGAAGACGGCATGAAGGCCGGACTAACTTTTGTAGATGCGGTGCGCGAGGCGGTGAAAAGGCTCGAAGGCTCGTACGCGATAGCTGCGATCTGCACGCAGGAGCCAGATAAAATTGTATGTGCGCGCAAGGAGAGCCCACTCGTCCTTGGAGTCGGGGACAGCGCCGTATACTGCGCATCCGACATCCCAGCATTTCTCCCCCTGACGAAAAAATCGATCGCTATGCACGATGGCGAAATGGCGATCATGTCCAAAGACAAAGTCGAAATCAAAAGGATAGAGGACTGGAAGTTGGTTGAAAGGGAACCAGAAATCATCGAGTGGGACATCGAGGGGGCTGAGAAAGAAGGGTATCCGTACTTCATGTTGAAGGAGATACACGAGCAGCCGGAATCCCTCAGAAATACGCTGAGGCTCCAAGATCAGTACTTGGACCTGATGGCCACCTTCTTGGATAGGGCTGGGGAAGTATTCCTCGCAGCGTGCGGCACCTCATACCATGCATGCATCGCTGCTTCCCACATGTTCTCCAAATTAGCGTACAGGAGCGCTCAACCCATGATAGCTTCTGAGTTTGTCCAGAGGGTAGGCGATTCAATCAGTGTAGATACTGCGGTGCTCGCTGTGAGCCAGTCTGGGGAGACAGCCGACACGCTATCCACAGTGATGCACGCGAGGAACAAGGCCGCCACCATCCTTGGATTGACGAACGTCATCGGCTCAACTTTGACTAGGGTCTCAAGAACATACGTATGCCAACAGTCTGGCCCGGAGATCGGTGTGGCCGCCACAAAAACTTACACCTCACAAGTTGCCGTGCTTGCACAAATTGCGATAAAGCTCGGAGAAAAAAGAGGAAAACTCTTTCACGAGGAAGCAAAAATAATCAGAAAAAAACTCCTTCAAATCCCGGACATCGTCGAGAAAGTCATCCAAACCCAAGAAGAAAAAATAAAGGGGCTCGCTAAAAAGTACAAGAACAAAGGATGCTTCTTCTTCCTCGGCAGGGGGATAAGCACAGCCACATCATACGAGGGCATGCTGAAACTCATGGAGATAGCTTACGTGCCAGCCATCGCCTACCCAGCCGGCGAAAGCAAACATGGACCAATCAGCCTCATCGAGAAGGGATTCCCAGTCATATTTGTCTGCCCTAACGATAGCACGCGCAAGGCGATCATTGGCAACATAATGGAGATGAAGGCGAGGGGAGCGACGATCATCGCGGTCATCGAGGAAGGCGATGAAGAGATCAAGAACCTCGCGGACGATTATATCGAGATACCGAAAGGCGTGCCAGAAGTCCTCACTCCTCTGCCCTACATCGCACCCCTGCAGCTGTTCGCGTACTACATGGCTATAGAGCGAGGATGCAACCCAGATATGCCGCGCAACTTGGCAAAATCAGTGACAGTTTTATGAAGTTTCCGTCCTGAACTCAAACTTCTGCAACTCACGCTCAAGCAATTGGTGGACGAGTCTTCCATCGACCCTACCGCGAACTTTTTCCATCAAGATGCCCATCAACGGCTGCATCGCATCCCTGCCGCGTTTCTCAATCAACACCCAATTCTCCTGAATAACATCAGAGACCATCTTGGCGAGTTCTGCTTCTGTGATCTTCCTTAAGCTTAAGCGCTGCACGACGTCGGGCACGCCGAACCCCTTCGCAACCTCCCGCAAGATGTCCGGTATGGCCTCTTTGGCGACCTCACCCATCTTGATGAGATCAAAAATTTCATCCAACGCTGCCCGCTGAATGTTTTCTACCATCGCGCCTTCACGTTTTAGACTGACCAATGTTTCCTCTAATGTCGTCGCAATCAACGTCGGATCGATTACATGTTTTTCCACAAGATCTTCGAACAACTTGGAGTTCTCCGACAAGCTCATTCGCTCTGCCAACTCCTTGTTCAATTTGTACTCGTCGATGTACCTTTTGACTTTCTGCTCAGGGAGCTCAGGCAACATTTTTCTGATGCAGTCGAGTTTTTTCTCATCGACCACTATCGGCGGAATATCCGTCTCAACGTACATCCTCGCAGCTCCAGGCAACGGGCGCATGAACTCCGTATTTCCATCGGGCAATGCCCTCCGCGTCTCCTCTAGGACGCCCAATAGTGCTTGATTGGTCCGCGCGATGACCGCGTCGAGAGCTTTCTCAGCGTTCCCCTTCTTGGCCGCAACTATCGCTATCGCGTCATCTGCCGTCGCACTCAACATGTTCCTCATCTTCGAGACCTCTTCCGCAGATATCCCATAACCGGGCAACTCGTCTGTGTGGAAGATCCCACCAACTTTTCCATAGACCTTGGCGTAATCCGCGAGTTCAGTTCCAAATCTTCTCCCCGGTTGCAGCTCCTTGCCGACCAAACCACCAAACTTTGGAAGCTTGATTGCCAGCACCGTACCCCTCTTCGCTAGAACATTTGCAATCGCTTTGCATTTTGTTTTTGAGAAAACTTTTCCAACGTTCACAGCCTTGCCCTCAACGCGCGCGGCACCTCGCCCCACCAACTCTTCTTTTATTCGCAGAAGCGCGAGCTGCCTCTTGACCTCCCTCTCGACGATCGTAGGTATCAAGGAAAGCTCTTGGACACCTTTGATCTCCTGCCGTGCGCCATCTCTGATCGAGACATTTATGTCCTGACGGATTGTTCCAATGCCGCGCTTCACCTTGCCAGTTGCGCGTATCAATTGCCCAACTTTCAACGCGGCCTCTGCCGGCGTACGCGGGTCCGTGAAATCTGGGCCAGTAGCTATCTCGACCAAAGGTATGCCGAGTCTATCCAATCGATAATCGATGAACTCAGAATCTTCACCAACTTTCCTCGCGGCATCCTCCTCCAAACATATCGTCTGGATTGTGATCGTGCCTTTCTTTGTCTCCAATTTGCCTCCTGTGGCCACCAACATCGTTCGCTGAAAGCCAGATGTGTTGCTCCCATCGATGACCGTCTTGCGCATGACGTGAACCTCATCCACCGGATTAGCTCCAAGCAACAATGCTATCTCAAGCACAATGTCCAATGCCTCCTTGTTCACCGGATGGGGTGGCTCATCATCTAACTCAACGAGGCAAATGTTTTCTGGATAAACTTGATATCTGAACCCCTTCCCTTTGATGGCCTCCATCAAAGCGGCGCGGTCGACCTCACCCAACTCACTCTGCGTCGGCCGCAACCTTCTTTTTATTTTCAACGGCGCCTCCTCTTCGCGCAAAATCGATGGACAATCACAAAATAACTTATGCGTGTCGAGCTCCTGGTGTATCTCGAACCCAACCCGCAAATCGAGAGCGTCATAATCAAGCGCCATTTCATACTCCTCCAAAAACTTTCAGAAAAGCGTCCGGCCGTGTCCTCGGTAAGATTTCCCCAGCGACGTTTGTTAGCATGAGCTTCGAAACTTCCTGCATATCACGGGTGTGCCCGAGAACCCACATCAGTTTCACATAAGCGACCTCGGGTAACATATCCTCGCCAGGAATGACGCCGAGCTGCAACAAATCTCGACCAGTCGAGTAGACCTTCATGTCAACCCTCCCCCAAATACATTGTGAAGTCATCACGACCGACACGCCCCGCTTGATCGCCCGCTTTATGCTCGGGAATAAAACCTCCGGTGTGTGGCCGAGACCTGTTCCTTCTAATACGATGCCCCTGTATCCCGCTCTGAGAAGAGAGTCGATCATCTTCGGTTGAATTCCTGGTGAAACTTTGACTAGTGCTACCCTCGGTTCAAACTTTGCATCGACCGCGACTTT
>CAZLQN010000076.1:0-4223 GCA_964561735.1 Hadarchaeota archaeon (SeqCode)
TGACCTGCAAGAAACTTCGTGAAGACCCTGATCTCAAAGCCAGGAATATTGAAGCATACGTTCTCGCGGAAAAGGCCGCAGAAACCAATGAGATCGAGAGCGGAGCACTCATTGAAAAGCGCAACCGCGCTAAGTTCGGCGTCCTCGTCGCTTTTTTACCACAGGGATTGCGTCTCCCGGCGGAGGACTCCTACGATATTCAAACGTTCAAAACCTATGACCTTACCGGCGTGCTGAAAGCCCATGTTCGCCGCATGGTCGAAGCGCTGCCAGATGAACAACGAGAAATTATACGCATGATCCTTGATCAACCGAGCGTTAAACGCCAACCAATTGATTGCCACCTAAAATATCTATTAGCAGTAAAAGGCGAGGGTGGGGCCTGGCACGAGGCTGGCGCTCACCTTTACCAGTTGAACCTTATTCCTGACCTAGACCTTTCCGAAAAGGGCCTTGAGACGCGGATTGACCGTAATGCGCATTGTATCGCTGAACTATCCAACGCAGACCGCAGTGTCCTCAGCACCATCGACAAATTGGTCAATGACTACGGCCTTGATCCTGATGAAAACAAATTACGCGAGAACCTTGCTGGCTATCTTCGTGACCGCAGTGTGGTGGAAATCCAGGGCTGGCTTCGTCAGATTTTAGAAGATGAAAACTGGCGGCAGAAACTGTCCTTTGACAAATGGAAGTTCAAAGATATTACTAGACCTGGCGAGGTTGAGATTAACTTGGATCCGCTTCGCGATCCAAAAACAGGTATTATCGTCAAAGGCCTTCAGGAACGCGGGACAAATCTCGTCGCCACCACTGATTCACGCAACCCAATCCATCTGAAGTGGAACACATATCCCAAGCATCCCGAAAATCTCGGCCACTGCCTGGTTCTTGTAGTGAAAGATACGGCCGATGATGAAGCAGGCGAAGAGTTGACCCGCCGTACAGTGAAGGCTGGCCGCCATAGCCTGAAGTTGGCACTAAAAGACATAGAGCTTGAAGAGGGTGAGACATGCGCCGCCAAAATCGTTATCCACGCTAAAGACCATACAGGCGTGATCCTGGCTACAGATGAAAGCGAGTCATTTTATATAGAAGGTGGCTTGCAACCAGAGGTTGTTGATAAGAAAGTTAATAAAATACGCAACCGCGCCGAAGCCTTTTTTCAGGCTGCCCTGCGCAACCGCAAGGCCCCTGAGGTGGATAGTGAAAATTGGGAAGAAGGCCGATCCCGGCTCTACCGGATTAAACTAAAGACTCGCGACGTATACCGGATCGTCATCAATGCTGCTCTTTATGATATCGAGCACAAGAATATCACCGATCCCATGACTTTTGGCGCTTGGAAGGCGGATATGCGCAACCGTGGCCTGCTCGAAGTCCAGGACCTCAGTCCTGTGGAGATTCTGACCCCGGAAATCAACTCTTTTAAGAACTTTACGGATGCCCGGCGCCAGTTATTTAACCGTTTTCAGGAAAAGGACGCCGCCGGTGTGGTTGAGGTATTTGACCTCCGGGATTTTAAGACAGAAATTCTAGAATACCTAAAAGCCTATCAGGCTATGTTCGCGGAGATACACGCTAAACTCGCTATGGCAAAGACTGATGGCCAGATCAATAATTTACTTAACGCTGCGCATACTTTGAGCCGCATCGACACGGTACATCTAACCATCGGTTCCTCGGATGAGGTTGACGAGGCTGTTTTGCTCGCTCCAACACACCCTTTGCGAATGCTGTGGGTTCTACAATATCAACAACTCTTGTTTGGCTGGGCTGCAAAACTTGACGGCGTCTCCGAGAGTGAAGCCACCCGCTTGGTAAACCGCGAGAGTGTCGATAAGATTTCGTCGCTCAATATCCCCTCTGCTATAGCGTTCGGTCGGAACGAAATTTACATCAACAGCGATAACATAGACTTGTACTGGAGTGTCCTACCTAAGGGCACCACCACGGATATTCGCAAAGTCGTAAGTCTTATTTGCCGGCTGCTCGGTCAAAAAGGCGGGGGGGAGATTACGTCTGTCACTCCCATGCAATTGGCTGACAAAGTCTGGCGTTACCTCAAACATCATCCGTATGTCTCAACTTTGTGTTTAAACGTCATCAATCCTGGTGATGGGCTAATCATCCTAAACACGATTCGTGAAATTCAAAAGTCTGGACAGTTCAACGATTTAAACTACGACATCGCCTTCTATGGCGATTTGCGTTACGAAGTTATGGGTAGCGCATTCGACGAGATGATGGAAGAGGCCATCTTAAGCGAGGGCAGTCAGCCCGAAGTGGACGAGGCCCTACTTAGGCCAAACCGCAACCCGCTATTCCCCAAACTCACATTCTCGAAACAACGCGTGAAGGAAGCAGACTGGAAAACCACGGAACTGCGTGAAGCGCACATTACCGTCCTCATTGATAGGTTCTCTACAAAAGTTCTGATGCGTCCTACTGGGAGCGTTCAGGGAAGTTTCTGCCTCCACAACCTTATCGCAGAGTACCGTGCCGACTTTGATATCAAAGGCGAATCGGCGACCTGGTCCCGCAAGGTCATCCCCAATCAGAACCGCGAGCTAGCGGAAGGGGATACCTGTGCGGAAGGCATCTTTAAGGCCGACGATGGCCTTCTGCATACCAGTGCCTGTTTCTATAAATGGGGTAGATCCATTGAGGAGGTTCCAGCGATCCAATTGGAACTTTCGGACATTGATAAACACATCATAAGCAAAATCCACGAGTGTTCCGACTGGGTGCTCACTATCGACCGTAATTTCGGTATCGAGTACTTTGATAATCCCCGTAGCGTCCCCGGCGTCACCGTCCGGAGTTACCTAATCGACTATACCCCAGAGTTTCTCGAAGGCGTCGGCCATCGTCTAATCGTTTCCACTTTTTGGCTTAGTGAGATTGAAGGCCTCATTCAGGATGGATTAAAGAAGATGGGAATTCCCGGCACGGGATTTCATGCCGCGCAGATTCTAGATGTCCTTAAGTCTATCTCGGGCAAATTGGCCTTAAAACTGATTAATAATCCAAAGGATGCTCGTGAAATTATCGGTTTAGCTCTGACTCGATTGCTGTTGGAAAGGGAGGGCGCATTGAAGGATGGCGCCCTCATTCCAGTGGATTCTCATATTGACCTTTTCGACGAACACAAACGCCAACTCCAGGACGTGGATATACGCCTACACCGTAGCGATCTGCTCCTGGCCCACGTCCGCAACAAACGTCTCTGCCTTCAATTGATAGAGGTGAAGTTCCGCAGCGGCGCCGGCAGCCCGTCTGAAGAGATGGCACTCAAGGAGGCCATTGTCGTCAAAAACGCAGACACCCAAAAGGTACTAGAAACCCGTTTCGTGCCGCAGACCACATCGGACCGCTTAGACCGTGAGATTCAGAACAAGCAACTCGCAAACCTTCTCCAATTCTACCTAGATCGCAGCCGTCGACACGACCTGATTGATACATACATTTCGAAAGACGCTGATATACAGAACGTGATCCAGGCAGTCACAGAGGGGACCTTTAAGGTAGAGTTCGAAAAATCTGGCTATATTTACAACCTCCAAGGCGTTAGTAAGCCCCTTGAACACTACAAGAATAATGAAATCAACGTCGTCGGGAATGATACTATTCGTGAACTTTTAGATATCCCTTCGGACGTGGAAGCCCCAGTGGTTCAAGTAACGCCGTCCGAACAACCCACACCACCGGCAGAACCTTCTCCGCAGCCAGATGGGTCGAAAAAACCTGCACCAAAGGATTCCGAGAATAGCAAAGAAGCCGAGTACCGCTATAAAGCAGTTGAGAACGAGAAGAAGAAGCAACCTGTCACGAAACCTGCTGCGCCCGTAGTAACTAATAATTCGACTGTAGCTAAATCTCCGCTGGATTTACATATAAGACTGGGTAAGAATTACGACACCAAGAAAGACGTGTATTGGGACCCATTCACGTCCACACCAAAGAAACTTGCTAACCAGCACATCCTTATCGTCGGCAAAAGCGGTGCTGGAAAAACTCAGAGCGCCGCCGCATTTATGGCCGGACTTTGGAAGATTAAAGTGCCGTGCATCATCTTCGACTTCCAAGGTGAATACATGGACGCTAAATTGGTAAACGGGGCCGGCGAAACTTTCTTGGAATGCACCAAGGCTATGGTCCATGACGCCGCTGATGGCATTGATGTGAACCCGCTCGAAGTCCCGGATGACCCGCATACAGGC
>CAZLQN010000077.1:0-4221 GCA_964561735.1 Hadarchaeota archaeon (SeqCode)
GGGTTGTTATGTTGCTTCTGAAGAATGTGCGCTTATTGACATATATGAGGATTCCGAACCAGAATTTTTGAGACCAGGGGAGGTGCGGGTATTTGAGCATTAAGATCATTGACGTGGCACGCATAGAAACTAGGGAAATCAACCGGTTGCTTCGGAGGAGCAAGGAAAAAATTAAATTAATCAACCCAAACTCCGCGCACTTTTTGGCAGCCGGGTTATGCAAAAACTTAGGCTTGGAAATAGCAGGCCCCGCTGGTTATTATCTTGGCACTTGTATGGACGGTCCACACATCCATGTTCACGGAAATGCGGGCTGGTATGCTGGTGACAATATGGCTCAAGGCAGCCTCTTGGTTGACGGGAGCAGCGGGGACGGTACTGGACAAGGGATGTATGGCGGCACAGTTATTGTAAAAGGCAATTCTGGCGTTCGAACTGGGCAGCTCATGAAAAACGGCACGATAATCGTTGGCGGGGCCTCAGGTTATATGACTGGCCTCTATGCATTCGGTGGCCAGATAGTGGTTTGTGGCGATGTTGCTCATAGTGCTGGCGAATCGATTATCGGTGGCACTATTTACGTAGGCGGAAAAGTTGCGTCACTCGGAAAAAATGCCAAGAAACAGAAAGTAACTCTAGAAGAATACCGCCGTTTGACGAAACTATTGACCAAATTTGGCTTCAAAACTCCCAAAAATTTCGTTAAAATTGTGCCGGCACGGAAACGGTTTTACCGTTTGGATATTGGGTGGGGTTAACGTGTACCGGGTCGAACTACAATGTACAGGTTGCGGTGCATGCGCGCGGGTATGCCCAGTTAGTGCAATAGAGATGATTGAAGCAAACGGGAAGAAAATCCCTCGCGTTGATGCAAAAAAGTGCGTGGTATGTGAGGCATGCATGGTCTTTTGTCCGGTTAATGCTATAACCATCGAAAAACCAAAACCCTCAGCCACTTGGACTGAAGAAAAACTGGCCTCGATTCAACGAAAATCGTTGACAGGGGAGGCGCCGGTACGTGGAACCAGCGCATATAAACCTCTCCCCTCTTTCGACGATCTTGTAATCCTGTGTGCCCAGGTATCCAGACCTCCGATTGACCATTATCGTGAGCCATGCGAGACGAGCGTGACCCTCGGTACAAGATATGCTGAAAGGCCCCTCAAACTAGCCACCCCCATCTACATCAGCGCAATCTCGTTCGGCGCGGTGTCGAAAGAAGCGAAAATTGCGTTGGCGAGGGGGGCTTCGATGGTGGGAAGCGCCGTAAACACAGGGGAAGGCGGGATGCTGCCGGAGGAACGTAAATTTTCGAAGAAGCTCATCGCGCAGTACGCATCCGGCCGCTTCGGAGTTTCAGCCAAGTACCTACAATCAGCTGATGCGATAGAGCTCAAGATAGGTCAAGGTGCGAAGGCGGGACAGGGAGGATTGCTAATGGCCGAGAAAGTTATCGGTGAAATCACAAAAGTCCGAGGCATCCCCGCGGGCACGGACCTGATCTCGCCCGCACGCCATATGGACATCGTTGGCCCTGAAGACCTAAAGATGAAGATTCAGCAGCTCCGTGAAATCACAGACTGGAAGGTTCCGATAATGGTCAAATATGCGCCCGGAAGGGTTCGCGAGGATGTGAAAATCGCGGCAAAGGCCGGGGCCGATATCATTGTAGTCGATGGAATGCAGGCGGGGACTGGCGCTTCTCCTGAAGTTGTTCTAGAACATGCTGGGTTGCCAACCTTGGCTGCGGTGGTTATAGCGAACGGGGCGCTAGAGGAAATCGGGCTCCGCGATGAAGTAAACCTTGTGATTTCTGGCGGCATAACAAGCGGTGCTGATGTCGCGAAGGCACTTGCATTGGGTGCAGATGCTGTTTCGATATCCACCGCTGCGCTCGTTGCGCTCGGATGTCGAGTTTGTGGTTTATGCAATACTGGAAAGTGCCCGTATGGGATAGCAACCCAAGACCCCAAGCTACGAAAACGGCTAAATGTTGAAGAGGGCGCACGAAAAGTGGCTAACCTGCTGCGTGCTTTTACGGACGAAGCATCCATGCTTGCAATGCTTGCGGGGAAGACCTCTCTGTCGAACCTTGAGAGGGAAGACTTGCGAGCACTGACGGTCGATGCAAGCAAGATCACAGGGATCCGATTGGCCGGGGTCGAGGATGTGGAAGCATGACGCGCATGAACATGATAAAAATAAGGGAGGTCAAAAAATGGTTATGGCGTTTGTAATGATAAGAGTCGGCGCCGGCGAGTACATGAGCTGGATGACAACAGTTAAGGAAAAGGTGGAAAAATTACCTGAAGTAGTCGAAGCCTATTGTGTGTTCGCGCGTTACGATGTGATTGCAAAGGTAAAGGTGAAATCTTGGAAGGAGTTGACCGACATCGTCGGAGATAAGATCAGGGCAATTGAAGGTGTGACAGCGACTGAAACTTTAGTGGCATACGAAGAGTAGACTACAAAACTACTATACTTTAGAGCGGCTTCTCGACACGCTTGGGGTAGCACATGGTAAAATTCGATATGAAAGTAGGGGATTTGCGTATATCCGTATACCTGCACTTTGTGATGCTATCAATTTAAAAAAGTTTCAGGCTATGGTTGGCTTTTCCTCAAGAAACAAACAAGAAAAACTATCACGTGTGATTAAAATTTATGAAAATCGAGTTCCGCTAGATCGAAATCTATTGAGAGAAAAAATCACTAATTGGATAAATGATTCTCCAACAAATAGCTTTGATGTAATGTACACTTTTAACTTGAAGAAAAGCACAGCTCGAAGGATTCTGGACTCCTTGGTTAAAGAAAGAAAAATTAAGGTTGAAAAAAGGAATAGGAAACTTGTTTGCACTAGCTTGATGTGACCCGTTGTTTTAAATATCGTCTTATCTCTTTTTGTAAAAGTTCACTTACAAGTTGCCCATCCGCTCTGCCACGTACCTCCCCCATCACTGCACCCATTAACACCCTAAATGAATCCTCCGCCCGTTTTTTGATTAATTCCTTGTTTTCTGATACAATCCTAGAAATCAACCTCTTTAATTCATTTTTTCGCATTGGAGCAAGCTTTAGAGATATCAGCACTTCCTTGACGGCCAGTTGCGGCTCTTTTGCCAGTTTTTTAAGAACTTCTGGAATCGCTTCCTTTATCATTTTCCCCCGCGATATAAACCCAAATAATTGTTCTAAAGAACGCTCCTGAATTTTTTCAACCGGCACGTTTTCTCTACGGAGATTTACTAGAGTTTCTTCTAAAGTTGATGCAACCAATGTTGGGTCGGCGTTAGTTTTTTTGACTAACTTCTCGAAGAGTTCAGCGTATTCGGAAACGCTCATTCGTCTGGCCAGTTCAACGCTTAACTTATAAACTTTAACAAATCTCCTAAATTTATGTTCCGGTAGTTCTGGTAACTTTTTTCTTATTCTTTCGATTCGCTCTGGAGGGATGATAATTGGCGGAATATCCGTTTCGACGTACATCCTCGCCGGTCCTGGCAATGGGCGGGAATATTCAGTTGTGCCATCTAGGAGTGCTCTACGTGTCTCCTCAGGTATCCCCTCTATTGCTTGGTTGGCCCTATCTACCACCGCGCCCAGTGCCCCTTCTGCTTTTTCCTTGATATCTGCCACTAAGATGACGGAATCTTCGGGAGTTGCCTCCATGACTTTCTCAAGTTTGCTAACCTCCTCAACTGAAATCCCATAGCCAGGCAACTCGTCTGTGTGAAATATGCCGCCCACTTTGCCATAGAGCTTTGCGTGGTCTGCTAACTCGGTGCCGAGCCTCCTACCAGGTTGCAGCTCTTTACCAACTAGACCAGCGAACCTTGACAACTTGACCGCGAGCACAACGCCGCCTGCGGTTATAGCGCTTTTAATCACCTTTGAGCTGGTATCAGAAAATACCTCAGAAACGTCTACGAAACGCTTTTCGGCTTTCGTTGCGCCCCTTCGTCTCAACTCATCTCTGATCTCGAGGAGGGTGAGCTGCCTCTGAACCTCGCGCTCGATTACCGCCGAGATTAACCCGAGTTCCTGGACCCCCTTAATTTCCTGGCGCGCCCCTTCGGCAATCGAGACGTTTATGTCCTGCCGGATTGTCCCGATGCCCCGCTTGACCTTACCAGTTGCGCGGAGGAGCTGCCCGATGTGGAGCGCGGCCTTTGCCGGCGTGCGGGGGTCAGAGAAATCCGGTCCTGTGGCGATCTCTAC
>CAZLQN010000078.1:0-4172 GCA_964561735.1 Hadarchaeota archaeon (SeqCode)
CTCCAACTCGGCCACGCTTCTCCCTCTGCTCCTGGTCGAAGGCGCGCCACTCTGGCCCCATGTCCATGATTCTATCGTGGATGACCCGGCCACAGCCCGCGCATATCAGCTCGGCGTGCTCATAGTCGCGCACGAGCTTGACGCTTCCACATTCTGGGCATTTCCGTTCTTTTTCTACTCTCTCCACGCTCTCCCTCCTCCATAATATAGAGTTCCTTACCCACCAGCGAGGCGATATCGTTCTTGACCTCCATAGCTGGCCTTATGCAGATGTATGGCATGCTCGTAGGCCCGAAGATGTCGATGATGCTGCCGACTCGCCTTTTGGCCCCGTCGTAGACTAGAGTGCTTTCCTTGGGTGCCTCGGGGACGCGCAAAACTAGCCCCCTTTTTGTGATGTGCGATACCTCTCCGAGCAGACGCATTTTTAAACTCCAAAAATTTAAATCCAGTTCTATTAGTGATTAATAAGCCTTTCGTAATATATAAAAGTGAGGTTTTTCGCAGCGAGAAAAAATATTCAAGGCTTCGTCGAATAGTAATCGATATAGTAGTGGTTGCCATTTATAAACTTCAGATAAATATAGAACGGGGAACATATGAAGGTAGCTATCCAAGGCCTTGGTGAAGTGCCTGCGACGGTAGAGCTGGTGCTTAAGAGAGAAAAGCCAGATCTCGCCTACATCATCTGTTCTGACTTTCAGCTCAAGCACATCGCAGCCCAGGCAGGTTACAATAAAACGAACGAGAGAGTCTTGAAGGATGTAGCGAAAAAGATGGGCACCAAAGTAATTTTTTGCAAATGTGATGTTTTCAATCCGAAATTTGTTTCAAAGATAATCAGACAAATCTTGCAGAAAATCGATATCAAGAAGGATGAGATAATCGTTAACTATACAGGAGGTTCATCTGTAGTTAGACTTCTGCTTGGCACCATTGGGATCATGCTCGCGGGGTTCGCGCGAGTCAAGCTGATTTATGCTATACAATATCCAAAGGGCATAAAAATCGAGACCAATCAAACTGAGGTGTTAAAGGAAGTTCTCCCGACCGACCTGCAGCTCATCATAGATCTTATGGGGAAACTCAAGGGTGCCGAGCCCAAAATCAGGCGCAAAGGTAAATAGGCAAACTTCTGGCCACATTTTCTTTAGCTGGCGGGTTTGACGATTGCAAAATAAATTAATCCGCCTCAATCACTGGGTATTTCTCGCCTTTTATGGCAGTCACGAGCTGCTTGACCCTCGCGAGCTGCTGCGTCGCACCTCTCACAAGTAGGGTGACGCTGCCCTCGGCCCCAGATACGCCGCCCTTGCCCAGAACAATGGCCTCCGCCCCGGTGAGGATATTTATGGCCTCCAACTC
Organism: Hadarchaeota archaeon (SeqCode); assembly: GCA_964561735.1. Taxonomy (GTDB): domain Archaea; phylum Hadarchaeota; class Hadarchaeia; order Hadarchaeales; family Hadarchaeaceae; genus DYFS01. Next base: position 1,366 of record CAZLQN010000078.1, read on the forward strand.
CGTGATCACCTTCCCGGGCAATGGGGAGATGCCGAGTGGCACCCCCGTAGAAAAAGACGCTTTGTCGATGCCAGCTAGCCGGGTTAGATCTGTGATTTTACTTGGAATGAATTTTTCTAGCCCAACGGCGACGATGAGGTTCACGCCACGTGAGGTCACTATACCCCAAATTTTCCCAACCGTTCCACCCTTGCGGCTCGCGAGGAAGACGCCGGCCATCCAGCTCGGGTCCAGCGCGTTCGCCCCTTTTATGAAAACGTCGTTCGAAGTCATGTCGAGGAGCACATCTTCCATTTTGTCATCGACGACTTTCCCATTGCGAATTATGATTTCCTTCATGCGCTTCTCCGCTGGCAGAACGCATGTGCCTTTTGGTAGGACGATTCCTGCGGCGAATTTTTCTTTATCGATTTTGCACCCGAGCAATTCCTCGGCCACAAATGCGTTGGTGGTGCCTACCGCCACGATCACGATGCCGTTGCGAAGAGCGTTCAAAACTTCCGGCAACTTTGCAACCGCTTTGGCTATCAACCGCTTGGACTCCGTCGGCGTTAGAGTAATTTGGGCTTGAGGCATTCGCATCAGCTTTAGAAAGTTATGATTTTGCGCTTTCTTGCGTTGGAGCTGCAGTTTCAGCGACGGGCTCCTTTTTGGCTTCGATGAGCACGGCGCTGATGGCACCCTCCTGACCAGGCCTACCGGTGACTCGCGCCCGCCCAAGCTCTGTGTTTATGATGGCTCCCCGCGTCAGCACGTTTCGGCGCACGAAGTGAGGGTCAGCTGGATTCTCAACGACGGTGAGTATCTTCGCCTTTTTTGTTTGCCCAGTTTTCGGGTCTGTGATATTTGCGATGTCGGTGCGCAAAATCTTGAATTTTCTTTCGCCACCCGTAGTTCGAAGTTCGACCCGCTTCGTAGGGCCAAGCCCAGCTTCCACGAACTCGCTGCCCATCTCACGTTTTCGCTTCTTTCGCCTAGCCCATATCCGCCCGCCTGTAGACTTTGTGAGGGATCTGCCTTGCCATCTAGCCATTGAACCACTTACCTACTGTTTTAAGCGGACAGTTAAAAGCGTTTTCTAGCCTATCGGGCCATCTCGTCGAGTCGCTCTCTTATCCTTTCCATGTCGTCCTCAAAACCGAAGTAGCCGGCGAACTTCTTAGACGTTCGAAGTATGCGAGTGCGGCCGAACGGTTTCGATTCCACAAATCCCATGGTGGCGAGTTGTTTGACATATTCGTAGGCGCGCCCACCTCTCAGCTCGACAAGCTTTGCCTGTTGGACGGGTTGCTTGTAGGCTATGAGGGCGAGCGTCTTGAGTGCCCCACGCGATAGCTTGGCTTTGGGTATGATACCCTCTAATTTGGGTACGAGTTCATCGCGAAGCCGCAGGGCGAAAGTATCCTTGGCAGTTTCGTGCAGCATGAGAGCCCCGCCGCGCTTATTGTAATCGCTTTTTATGGCATCGACGAGTTTGCGCACGTATGTTTCTGATTTGGTGTCGATGACCTTACAAAATTCCTTGATGTTGAGAGGCCTATCTGCGGCGTATAGCGATGCTTCTATAACTACGCGGTCCTCTTTGACCCCCATCTTACGCACCAGCGGGTTTCACCAGAGAGACAAAAATTTCTCCGAATAGATCATCCTGAGCAAGAGCTACCTTCTTCTGTCCACATAGGAGCAGGAGCAATAGGAGGGTTCGTGCGACAGCAATCCTCGTCTTTTCGGTTATCAGCTCCGAGAAGGTTACATTGTGACCATCTTTTGCGAACTCCATTATTCGATGGTACATCTTTTCTAAGTATTTTTCGATGTTGATGTCGTATTCGCTGAGCACCCTCATGATCTTCTCTAGGCCACGCCTGATTGGATGTTTAATGTTAGGTTCGTCCTGCAGCGCCTCTTGAAGTGCACCGAGAAGGTCGGCGATCGTTATCTTTCGAGGTGAATGATGGATCAGCATAACCGGGCCGAGTTCAGGCAGGCCGATGTCGAGGACATCTTGGAGCTCCTCCTCTGCGGCATTGCCGTTGCCATTCCCGTTGAGGACATAGTCGGACTTCATCCGCAGGAGGACGGAGGCCGAGAGGACAGTTCTACCAGAAACACGGAGGTCTAGCTCCTCCATCGCCTTGATGTGCTTGATGAAGACTTCAGCTAACTTTCCTATGTCGACGTCCCACGGGTCGATTTTATGCTCTTGCACAAGCCCCAGCAGGATTTGGAACGGCTGATCTAGAACTACTGCCATCATTATCACCTTAGGCGGCATACCCACTTAATTCCACCGATAACATACGGGAGATTCCAGAGTCATCCATGCTCACGCCGAAGAGACGGTCGGCCACGGCCATCATAGCATCGTGCAGCGTCACGAGAATTATTTGAGATTGCTTTGACGAACGGTGGAGCATCTGCGCCACGCGTTGACGGTTTTCTGGGTCGAGGTGAGCATCTATCTCATCGAGGACGTATAGAGCGGTCGGCTTAGCCCGTTGGATGGCAAAGATGAACGCGAGCGCAGTCAGGGCTCTCTCGCCTCCAGACATTGCTCTGGAAAATACTTCTTTCCCAGTAGGCTTCGCTTCTATCACCAGTCCACCGTCAAGGGGATGCTCTGGGTTCTCGAGTATAAATTTCGCCGTACCCCCAGGCGACAGCTCGCTGAATATCTCGCTAAAGTTCTTTGAGATTTGGTCAAAAGTGTGCATGAATATTTCTCCCTTCTTCTTGTCGATGCTGGCGATGAGGTCGACGATTGTCTGTTTTTCGTTGACTAGCTTGTTGGATTGGGCATTTTGAGC
>CAZLQN010000079.1:0-4111 GCA_964561735.1 Hadarchaeota archaeon (SeqCode)
TGCCTGGCATTATACGCTTGATCGCTGCCAATTTCGACTCCGGCACGTTCATGAGAACCAACTTCTTGCCGCGCGCTCTGATGACGCTGGTCAACGCCGTGGTTATCTCATCGAGCTTCTTCCGCTTCGTGCGCAGGCTCTTGCGGTTAGCGATCAACCTGGCCGAGGTCTCGAACAACTCATCAACTATCCGTAGACCATGCGTCTTCAATGTCGTCCCAGTGCTCGTCAGATCGATTATGAAATCGGCCACTCCGACGAACGGCGTTATCTCAGCCGCACCAGAAACTCTTACGAGTTCGACCTTGATCTTTTTCTTTGCGAAATATTTTGTCGCTAAGTTGGGGAACTCGGTAGCAACTTTTGCGCCCGCCTTGATGTCCTTCGCCGTTTTGACACCCGTCTTCTCATGCGCAGCGACGACGAGCCGCGCTGACCCAAAGCCCAAGTCGAGAAGTTCAGCGACATCGGTCTCGCTCTCTCTTACGAGGTCGTATCCAGTTATGCCAAGGTCCGCTGCGCCCTTCGCCACCAAGCTTGGAATATCTTGTGCCCTGACGAAAATCAATTCTATTTCAGGATCCCTCGTCCGCGCGAAAAGTTGCCTCGCCTCCTTGTCCACCGCTCCTATGCCAGCGTCCTCGAGCAGACGGATCGCCGGTTCCTGCAAGCGCCCCTTGTTCGGAAGCGCAAGTTTTACACCCATCTATCTCCCTCCTTTGAATTTTTTGAGCGCGAGCACGAGCTTCTTGTTCTGCCGCGGCGTGCCGACGGTTATCCTCACCCATCTCGCCCCTGCCCCACGAAATCCAGAAAGGTCGCGGATGAGGATCTTGGTTCTTGACAAATAATCGCAAAGTTCCAGCGCCTCGCAGCCAAGCGGCGTAACATCGACCATTAGGAAGTTCGCGTCCGAAAGCAGGACGCGCGCGCCGAGCTTCGAAAGTTCCTTGCTCAAATAGCTTCGCCCCGCTCGAATAGTATTGACGACCTTGCGGAGATATTGCCTATCCTGCAAAGCTGCGATCGCCGCGACCTGCGCCAATCGATTGACGTTGAACGGTGGACGAATTTCCTCCAGCACTTCCGCTATCCTAGGACTTGCGATCGCGTACCCGATGCGCAGCCCGGCCATCCCGAACGCCTTTGAGAACGTCCGCAAGACCATCAAGTTATCGCGCGACTTCGCCTGCCTCGCGACCGAGCGGCCGGCGAACTCCGCATATGCCTCGTCGACCACGATCGGCTTGTCTAGAGCCAACAACCGCTCGAGCCCAGCCTCGTCTATCCCGTTGCCCGTTGGGTTGTTCGGCCTAGCTATGAACGCCAACTTCGCGCCAGACATCGCTGCCACAAGAGCATCGGGATCCCATTCAAAGTTCCGGAGCTCGACAAACTTCGGAACTCCACCGTTGACCCTGCACGAAATCTCATACATGCTGAACGTCGGCAGAGGAATTAGGGCAGCATCACCCTGATCGAGGAACGCCTTGCACGACATGTCTATCAACTCGTCCGACCCGTTCCCTAAAACGATGCACTTTTCATCCACGCCGATGTAGCGAGAGATTTCTTTTTTAAGTTCCTCGGCTTTTGGGTCCGGGTACAAGCCAACGCGTGCAGCCTCTCGCCTGATCGCCCTGACCACGCTCAACGACGGGCCAAACGGGCTCTCGTTCGACGAGAGGTTTATAGCTCCCGCTAACCCGGCGCCGTACTCGCGCGCGAAGGGATACCCCACGCGCGCGCGCAACAAATCCATCACGCGTCTCGACAACATTTTCATCACCATTATCTTGATGAGCGTTACATCAGAGCCGCCTCAGCAGCTCCCTCGGATTTTCCGCCACAACTTTTTCCGCCACTTTTTTGTCCAACCCAGCGCCCCTCGCCACGTCGATCGCCGCCTCAAGGGTGAGCAGCTCGCTCGGGCTGTGCGCATCCGTGTTCAGGAGCAGCTCCGCCTTGCTCTCCATCGCCATGCGCGCCACCCAGCCGTTCGTTAGGCAGTGCCCCTTTCGCGCCGACAACTCAAGGTAGATGCCAGCCTCACGGGCGCGCTCCGCTTGCTCGAGCGTCATTAGACCTGGATGAGCGAGGATGTCTATGTCCGCTGCCAGCGAGGCGTCGTTTGTGCCAACATGTACTGGCTCGACGATGGTCTCCCCATGCGCCACCACCAACTCGGCGCCGAGCTTCCGCGCGAGCTTCGCCATTTTGGCCATCGTTTGCACCGGCACATGCGTGAGCTCCGCCCCAGCGACTACTCGAATGTCCATGTGGCGGTTGAGCTCGGCCGCGACCTTCGCAATCTGTGGCACCACGAATTCGATGTTCGAAAGGTCGACATGATCCGTTATCGCGATCGCCGCATGCCCAAGTTTCTCCGCACGACGGGCCAGTTCGCTCGGCACTAGTTCGCCGTCGCTGAGCAACGAGTGCGTGTGCAGATCTATGCGCTTCATTTTTTCCCTCCATACAATTTGTCGTCGCTGGCGTACTTCTTCCAAACATAATTTCGTTCGAACGTCAGCTCGCTCGGCACCCCCATGCGCTTGAGCACCGCCTGCGCCTCGTCCAAACTCTTCGTCTTCACGAGTTCCTTGGCCACCTTGCTCACGCGCTCGAATATCACCTTGGGGTCGAAGAAGAATGTCACTGCAGATACTGGCGTCAGCGTCACCTTGCGATATCCACCTCGAATTTCTACTTCACCGATCTTCCCGCGCGCAGCTTCCACCGCCAATGCCGTCGCCTCCGTCTTCGTCTTCTTGATTATCTCGTCGAGCGCATCGATGTCCTCCGGAGTCAACCCTCGAGCTCCGAGAAGGCCACCGTAGCCGGCGATGCGAGCGACGCTTTTATTCAACTGTTCGAACCCGAGCTCGCCATCGCTGCCATATCCCAAGACTCCAAGTATCGATGGCACTTTTAGATTCACGATCGCCGCAAGCGTCATGCTGTCCGCGAGCATGCTATGCAGCCCCTGCTCCGTCCCCTCCGCGAGCACATCACCGCCTACATCTATGCCCACGAACAAGTCTATGCCGAGTTTTTCGATCGCCTCGTTCAAACCCGATATCATGCCCTTCACTCCCTCATTGGGATCGACGAGCATCACCTCCGCGCCGAGCACCTCCGCCACCGCAGATTCCGTGAAACGGATGCCCTTCGCCGTCCTAGTATTTGCGTTCGCCAAGCCGACCGTCCTCGAGAGCTTCTTGATTTCGACGATCTCGTCCATGCGCCTTGGCCCTGGCTCCGGGTCGACCACGTAACGCTCCCAAGTCAAGCCACCGACGAGCGTGCGCAGCCCGAGCCAGCGGAGGTAGCGAGCCGTCGGTATGGTGCCTATGACATCCCCACCGCCGCCTATACCCAGCACTAGCGCATACGACGCCTCGTCCGCCAGAGCTTCTAGAGACTTCATCGTTTACCCCACTAAATTTTGGCTATTTTGGTATATAAATTTTACCAAAAAATGTATTTCGTGGATTTTATTTACTTTAAACAGAAAAGCTTAAATATTATACACAAAAATAGGCATTTGGGAGACGTTTGAGGACATCTGGAGTGGAAAATATGGAATTGGATGCAATGGATCGAAAGCTGCTGAGCATGCTTCAGGAGGATGCGAAGCTGCCCTACGCGAAGTTGGCGAAGAAGCTGGGCATAAGCTCCTCCGGCGTACACAAGAGGATAAAGAGGTTGATAGACGCAGGCGTGATTCGGAGGTTCGTGGCCGTCGTGGATCCCCAAGTCGTAGGAAAGAAGCTCAAGGCTTTCATCGGTGTATCGACTGCCCCGGGCACATGCGGGGAAGTGATCGCACGGTTGAGCAGAAAGCCCGAGGTATTAGAGATACATGAAGTCGCGGGCGAGCACGACCTCTTCGTGAAACTCATCACGGACGACACGCTGAGGCTGAACGAGCTGCTCCACGAGATGGACAAAATTCCTGGGATAAGCAGCACCCGAACGATCATCGTGCTCAAGACGGAGAAGGAGACGAACGCGATAACGCTAGGATGATATCAAGTCTGATTCGCTTGTCGAATTTATCCTATCAAGTCGGCACTTTGGTTACACAAAAATATACTAAAATTTAACC